>JAUWTT010000489.1 GCA_030614585.1 Acidobacteriota bacterium | reverse complement strand
GGGCGTGGTCAGGACATGGGTGGGGCGTGGTTAGGACATAGGTAACCCGAGGAGGGCCTGCCCTCCATAGCTTTAGCGAAGGAGGGCTCAGTTTCAGACAATATGTTCTTCTGTCTCAGCTGCTAGAATGCTGGCAAGATGAATGCGCTTCTACTGTTACTTATCTGTGGTTGCGGGTACTTGATTGCGTATCACACCTATGGGCGGTTCCTCGCCAAGAAGATCTTCGGCCTCGATCGGAATGCTGTGGTTCCCGCCAAGGAACTGGAAGACGGAGTTGACTACGTCCCGTCCAGGAAGGGCATTATCTTTGGACACCACTACGCCTCGATCGCTGGAACCGGGCCGATTGTGGGACCCGCAATTGGAATCATCTGGGGTTGGCTGCCTGCGATTCTCTGGGTCTTCTTTGGAAGCATCCTGATGGGAGCTGTTCACGACTTTGGGGCTCTCGTAGTGTCACTTAGGAACAAGGGGAAGAGCCTGTCCGAAGTAGCCTCAAAGTACATCAACGCTCGCGTACGTTTCATCTTTTTCGCAGTTGTGTTTCTGACGGTGATGATTGTGATCGCAATTTTTGGAGTTGTGATCTCCGCTGTATTTACGACCTTTCCGAGTTCAGTCATTCCTGTCTGGCTTCAGATCCCTATCGCCGTGCTGCTTGGGCGAGCCATCTATCGAAAAGGGTATGGAGTCGCCCCAGCAACGGCAGTGGCTGTGGCGTCGATGTACGCGGCGATTGCGATCGGTACTTGGGTGCCGGTGGAGTTCGGGACGGTCTTCGGATTCCCAGTGACCGGCTTCTGGGTGATCGTGCTGTTGATCTACTCTTGGATTGCCTCGACCCTGTCGGTCAAGACTCTGCTGCAGCCAAGGGATTACATCAATGCCTGGCAGTTGTTCATTGCAATGCTGCTTCTTGCCGGGGGGACGGCCGTCGCCTCTCTCACTCAGGGGCTAACAATGGTTGCCCCTTCGGTCAACTTGACGACTCCTGCGGACACACCTTCGATTTGGCCTTTCATGTTCGTAATCATTGCCTGTGGAGCTATTAGCGGATTTCATTCGCTGGTCGCTTCGGGAACAACGCCAAAGCAGATTTCCAGGGAAACAGACGCGCATTTTGTCGGCTACGGCTCAATGTTGCTCGAAGGGTTCCTGGCCGTGTTGGTTCTGATCTGTGTTGGGGCCGGCATTGGAATGGCTTTGGATCTTGGTGATGGGACACGACTCGTTGGCTCGGCTGCGTGGGAGCATTACTACGGAAGCTGGATAGGTGCCAAAGGGCTTGCCGACAAGATTGCGCCGGTAGTACAAGGGGCTGCCAACCTCATGGCAAGCCTGGGTGTTCCTGCCGCTCTCGGTTTGACCCTGATGGGCGTATTCATCGCTTCGTTTGCAGGTACAACCCTGGATACGGCCGTCCGTCTTCAGAGGTATGTAGTCAGCGAACTGGCTTCCGATTTAAACTTCCCTTCTCTGGCAAACAGGTGGTCGGCGACGACTTTTGCGGTGGTCACAGCTGCCGCCCTGGCCTTTGCCACTGGAGCAGATGGAACAGGTGCGATGACTCTGTGGCCGCTATTCGGTATTGCGAATCAGCTGTTGGCAGCGTTGGCCCTCCTGGTAGTCACTATTTATCTGAAACGCAAGGGTGGGTTGCGATACCTCGTAACGGCGATTCCGTGCCTGTTCATGCTTCTCGTTACCAATTGGGCAATGGTAGAAAACGAGCTGAACTTCGTAGCAGACGGAAACTGGCTGCTGGTGATTATCGGGGCGGTCATTTTCGCCCTGGCCCTCTGGATGACGGTGGAAGCCTTCATCGCGTTCTTCAGCCTGCGCCGAATCCTGAAAACTCCAGCAGAGAACAAGGCAACAGCCTGGTAAATGACAGAATACGAATTATTTACCACTAAGACACCAAGGTCACCAAGCAAACAAGGTCGTGGTCATTCTTGGTGCTCTTGGTAAAGAAGTTAAGGTAAAGGTTATTCCTTTGCTTCTGGTGCGAGGATGCGCGGAATACCTTTCGCCTTCACCTGTTTCTCGAAAGCTGCGACATCATCCTTGATGACCGCATCGTACTTTCCAAGAAGTGACTCCAGTTCCTTTTTCAAATCGGCAAACCTCTCACGAGCACCTTGCGTTGGCCGGGCGTCGGCGCCTCCGACATACCCATAAACGTAGATAAAGTGATTGTCCAGCACAGGCGGGAAGTTCAGTGGATCCTGGTCGCTCTCATTCTTCGGCTGAACGAGTTCCTCTTCAATTGCAGATAGTTTTTCACTGAGGGCGTCAGCATCCTCCTGCAACTCCTTGCCAAATCCGGCCTTCTCAGCCCGCTTCCCAAGCTCTGAGAGCTGTTGCTTGACTGAACGAATGGTTTTAACCGTTTCATAGAGTTCGTCGATGGCAGCCTTGATCTCCTGCATGAAAGCGAACTGCTCTTCGAGTTCTTCCTGAGTTGTATCGTTCCGAGGGTCTTTGAGCAAGCGGAAGGTCTTGGTGTCCGTCCACTCACCCAACGTAAGCCGGACGCTGTAGTTTCCAGGAACGACTTCGGGCCCGCCCGTATATCCCCAAACAACGATTCCCTTTGGTTTGTCAATTTTGGGGTAGCGCAGATTCCAGACAAGTTTGTTCAATCCAGCTTTGGCCGGAGCCACTGTCTTCTCAGGCTGCTGAAACGGTGAGTCGGACTCCTTCTTTTCCTCTTCGGCTTTGCTCTTGTAGGTACGAATCACTGTCCCATCTTCGTCAAGAATCTCGACTACGACTTCCTCATCTGACGGTTCGTCAGCCAGGTAATAGTGGATCACGCTCCCATTGGGTGGGCTGGATCCGGAGCGACTGCCGGGCCGAGATGGGGCTTGGCTGAAATCGGCACGGTAGGTAGCCACGGGTTGGAACAAGTGCTTGCCGGAGTCGCTGAGCTGGGACAATTCATGAAGCACGTTCAGATCGTCAAGAATCCAGAATGAACGACCCTGGGTAGCTACGACCAGATTTCCCTGATGAACAGCAAGGTCTGTAATCGGTGTGACCGGCAGGTTCTGCTGTAGCTTCTGCCAGTGCGCGCCATCATCAAATGAGACGTACAGCCCGAACTCCGTTCCTGCATATAACAGGCCCTTGTGTTGGGGATCCTCTCTGACCACACGAGTAAAATGGTTTTCAGGGATCCCATTAAGCCCGTCGGTCAGAAGACTCCACGTCTCACCGTAGTTCTCGGTTCTGAAGATATACGGCTTAAAGTCATCGAATCGATAGCGCTGGACTGCAACCAGGGCACGGCCGGGCTCAAAGGGTGACAGATCGATCATATTGACCGTTCCGGATTCGGGCATCGCCTCCGGGGTGACGTTCTTCCAATTCTCACCTCCGTCTCTCGAAATGTGAATGAGTCCGTCGTCGCTACCTGCCCAGAGCAGGCCGGCCTCATGAGAAGACTCCTCGAAAGCGAAGATGGTTCCGTACACTTCTACCCCGGTATTGTCGAGAGTAATGGGGCCGCCCGCGTGGACTTGCCGCTCTTTGTCATTTCGGGTCAAATCGGGGCTGATATCTTCCCAACTGTTTCCTCTGTCACCGGAGCGGTGGACGATCTGAGAGGTATGATACAGGACGTCTGGGTTGTGAGGAGAAAGGCGAATCGGAGCGTTCCATTGGAAACGGTACTTTAGAGTTTTGGGTGCCTGCCCCAGTTGAAGTTGCGGGTAAACCAGCACGTTTTGGCTTTGCCGGGTCTTCAGGTTGGTTCGAGTTATGGCTCCGCCGTAGCACCCAGCGTAGATAATACTTGGGTCCCGGGGGTCAACTGCTAAGTGGCCGGATTCGCAGCCGCCCACGTTTCGCCAGTGCTCGTAAGGTGTGAGCCCCCCTTGGGGGGTCCGGCTGGGGACAGAGATTGTCGAGTTGTCCTGCTG
>JAUWTT010000147.1 GCA_030614585.1 Acidobacteriota bacterium | reverse complement strand
TCCCCGATATGGCACCCGTTTACTGTGATGTCTGCAGTGATAAGTGTTCGGCCCGGGCTTTCAGCCTCATAACTTCTCACCCGGAATGGAATCGATACTGGGGGTATTCGTAATACTCCAATATCCGTTTTGTCTTGGCCCTCATGGATGACGCTGTACGTGATCGGCAGAACACTCGAAAACGATCGACAGGTTTTTCACCTCGCTGAACGGAGCAGTATGGATCACATATTCGAAGGGTTCGTCTGGATTTGGGATCTCCAGGCTATGAGACATCCTACTTCCTCTGGAGTACCAGTCGTGGGTAACCCTCAGAGGAGAGGCTTCAGACGCCCCCGCTGTGAAAGCCGCCAACCTTATGTCGTCCAAAGCCATTCCCTTCAGGGCGTAGCGCACATAAACCTTCTCCGTTCCCGCGGGAAGCCCACTGATCTCCTGATCGACTTCCGGCCAAAGGAGCAGTCTCTCAACAGACTCATTGTCATGCCATTCAGAGGGTGGACCAAAGTCCCAAAGAGGTTGCCAGGGGCCACTTGGAGAAAGAGCCCAGGCAAGAGATCCGCCGGCAGTCCGATGGCTTTGACTCAGAGCCGTCTTCCTGGTCTCGGCCGTCAGCTTCTCGGGCCCCAGTCCCCTTAGGACCAGGAACCTGCCTCCCGCATGAACACTCTGCAGCTCAGAGCCGTCAGGAGCGGACACCTCGAAGATGATTTCACTTTCCCCGCCAGTACTTTGCGGCAACAGCAAACCGTTGCTTTCCTCCTCGACATACTCGACCGCATCAAAACGGAGGGCGAATTCGCCGATACGGCTTATGTCTACAGGCATGTCCCACCGCTTTCGCTGAGGTCCCTGCATAAAGGAGAGCCTGTTTTCCCCAGGCTCAAGAGCCGGCAAAGTACGAGGATTGAGCTGGATCAGGCTCGACAGCATGACGTCACGCAAAGCAGCTTCGCCCGACTTCGGACCGCTCAAAGTGAGACGAACCAGATAACCATATTTCCCGGAAACAGCCGATGCCATTCCGTGTTCACTGACTGTCAGAACCTGGGGCTCTATCCTCCACGATCCGTCAAAGGGTCCGGACAGAGAACCTGCATGCTGCCAGCTTTTCCCACCATCAATGGATGTTGCCAGAGTCAGCTGATGTGCGATTGTGGAAAGAGTTGTTTCCAACTTGAACTCAGCATTTATAAGTACGTATGGAGCCGGCATTGCGAAAACGGCCACAGCCGGGAGTGCGGGCTCCTTACGCCTCAGAGGTTCATTTCTGTTTGAGGGAAGCCGGAGATTCTTATTGAACAGGGGGTAATACGACCCTTCCCAGTTGAGCGGAGCATGGTACTCTATCCTGCCCGTCGCCCAGAGCCGACTGTCCTTCTGGCTATGAGGCCCATCTTCAGTCCGAATCTGGTAACGCTCGAGTTCGCGGGGAAACTCTTTGAGGGTCCCCCTCACTTTCTTGTATGGGAGATAGAAGAGCCCCTCACTCTCCGGCTCGAAGTTACGGATCAGCTTTTCGCCCGGTCTCAATACAAAATCCATGGTATGGCCCGCTGGAAACCGCTTGAAATAGAAGAGCCAATTATTTTCTTTGGAAGTAAATACTTCTGAATACCCTGCCATCGCTTTCGCTCGTACATCAGCCGGATACCATGGGTCGACTACCTTATCGCGGTCTGCTTTGTCCGCAGCCAGCAGCTTGCCAAGGATGATCTTCTCGTCGTCCTCTAACTCCCGTACTGAAGCGATGGGACTGGTTCTGGGATCCCCCTGGCCGACGGTGGTGTAACCCAGCATATCCGAGTCCAACATGTTGTATTTCCCGTCAAAGTAGACTTCTGCCACGGCGTGCCCTGTGAGGAACCACGTCCGTGCATCGGGGAAACCTCCAGCTTCCCAGAGCGCTTCAAGCAGTGGAGCTACCTGGTAACAAAGACCGAAGCCGTAACTGTTCAGTAACCTAAGGGGGTCGAGCACCTCTCCCATCGGTTCTTCATAGGCCCAGCCGGCAATGTGGTAGAACACTCCAGGCTCTACGAAGCGACCGTCGGTCAACAGGTACCTCCAAATCGCTTCTGCCTTTTCCCGGTCCGTATCAGCACCAGCATTCTCATAAAGGGTCTCAGTAAGCCGCCCCAAGTCCCTTGTATCCACTTGGTTTTCTGTGACAACCCAAGGCGAGTAGACTTGAGCATTGGCGGCGGAAAACAGAGTCAATGCACTGAAGATCAAACCCATAAACTTCAAAGTTCTAATGAACATACCGAAACCTCTCTGCCTGCCGCTGTTTTGAAGTCATATTCTCTCACGCGGCGGCCGGAAGGACGAATGTCAACCATAAACCGCATTTCTCACCAACCGGCGGCTGACTGGCCGGATGCATCCGCCTTTATTATGAAAGGTAGAAAGGGCGCGGAGCTGTTCAGGCAGAATTCTCAGTAGCACCGCCGAGGAGCACAGGCTCCTAGCCCCTCGCCTCGGCAGAAGGTATAGTGTCCAGCTGAGATGAGCCTGAAAAACAGACCATTGGGTTTAAGGACCGTGCTTGTCATTTCCCTCACGGTCACAGTTCTTTGCGGCAACCTTGCCGCGGTCAGTCACCACGCACCTTCTGGACTGAAATTTCCTTCTTCGGTCTCCATAATTGATGAAGGCGATTCGGTTTGGAGCTTGAACTCAGACGACTCAGCAACAATCGGAAGTGGAGTGCCTGGTTATCTGTCGCACTCGGCATGGTTTGACGGTGACCGGCCTCCACGTAACGAGATGGTAGTGGTTGAACTCGAGTACGTCGACAACTATGAGGTTCCAGCTGTGGCCGAGGTACTGGCCGGTATGGACACCCAGAACGGTGGCTGGTTTGAACTCCACCGATTCGGCGGTACGAAGAGCGGCGGGTGGGAGAAGATCCGAATCCCCGCCCCGGCCGACCTGATCTGGCAGCACTTGGATGACCGGACCATACGTTTCCGCTTGAGGTCTAGTTCCGGCCCACTTACCATCCGCAACCCGAAGCTCACACATCCCCGTTCCGGTGACGAAGAGAGCTGGAACGCTGAAACCCGAGAGTGGGTACGTCGCGAACAGCACGACCGCGTCAGTATCAATCCCATTTACTGGGCAAGTCGTCAGACCCCGGTTCTGGAGGGGAAGACGGCTAATCAGCCCATGGTTGTGTTCAAACGTGACTACATGTACCTGGTGGACCCCCGAAGTGCCCCCCAGGCAGGCGAAACCAGATTCCCTGCTGAAATCCGGATGTTTCTCAATGAATACCAGCCTCTTCAGCTCGGAGTCTATGCCAATGGCCAGAAGTTGAGGAATGTGCGGGTTACAGTGGATCCCATAGAAGGTGCTCCAATTAATTTCACCGTGCGCACGGCCGAGTACTCAATTGTCAAAAATCAGAAAGCTAGTTACTTTCTGGACTATTTTCCACAGCGTCTGTGGCCCGCCTATCCCTTCGATGTCCCCGAAGGTCTCAGCCATCTCGTGCTGGTGGACTTTCAAACAATCGAAGGCAAGGCTGTGACGGACAAATATGAGACAACGGTGCATTTTTCTGCCGAAGGTCTGGATAAGGTCAGCGTCCCGGTGGTTATCAAGGTACTGCCGATCCGGTTACTGACCATGGAAGAAGCTGGTCTCCGGATGGGTGGCTGTGTCACAGGTTTGCTTCCAGAGTATGAGATGGAAGCTCTGGATGACTACAACCACAACATGATCAACATCTGGCACGCAGGAGTGCGGCCGGAAATCATCAAGAGAAGTGGCGCTTTCGATCTTGATTTCCGTGTAATGGATGACTTCATGATGCGTGCCAAACGCCAGGGGTTTCACGACATCGTCTACTTCCTCGGAGGTAACCCACCGCTTTTCCCACGGACCATGCACTGGCCGCGCACGATCGCCAGGGAGCTTCATGGAATCGACGGTGAAGAGTGGAGGGAACTCGCGTTCGAAGATCCGCACAGCGTTCCTCCCATGCTGGTTGAGGAGATGGTAGAGTGGGCTCGTCGTTTCGGCGAACATGCGGTCTCCCACTCTTGGCCGAATGTTATCCTCACTCCGTTTGATGAACCCGCCAAGTGGGTCCAGTATTATTCCCATTCAGGAATGCTGCCGCATATCAAGGATCAGTTCATAGAGCAGGTAAAACTCCTGCGGCGGGGTTGGCCGGAAGTAGAGATTTACGGTTCGATCCATCACTACTACGGAGGTATCGACTTCCTGGAACACGTGGATATTTTCTGCACCAACGCCATCGAGGAGAACCCAAGACTGGGAGAGGAAGTGCGGATGTCGGGTTCGGAGTTCTGGCAATACAGCGGTACCAGCGACAAAGGTCTTCCCGGCAGAGCAAGATATACATTCGGTCATTACTTCGCCAGCCATGACAGCCGGGGTTCGTTGGCCTGGGCATACAATTGGGGTAACCGTTTCGACACGATTGACGGCAGCAACTGGATGTATGTCTGGAACACACCCTTCGACTTGGTGCCTGCCCCCTACATGATCGGAATGCGCGAGGCGTGGGATGATCGTCGCCTTCGCGAAACCGTGCGAAAGATAGCCAGGGACAAGGATGTAGACTTGATGGCGTTCTGGGGCAGACTACACAGCGAGATTGCCCAGGAGCGTGGTCTCGGTGGCAGCAACACCGTAGATGATTTCTGGGAAACAGCCAGGGACAACCAGTCCATGGAGCGCTGGAAAACCGAAATGATCGACAAAGTGATTTGGTTGCAAGAACAGTGAAGAACCGCGGACCGACTCACCGTGCTATCGAGGAAGACGAAAGTGAGGAACTGAGTGAAAAAGATAGACCGGCGCGGGTTTCTTTGGATGACTGCATTTGGGGTTGGAGCCACCCAGCTAGCTCGCAGTGCAATGGGCCAAGCAGTCCAATCCGCTCACGAACTCATTCAGGATATGGCCGGAAAAGCTCCGCTTTCCATGCGTTTCAACGGGACTTCACCCGAGCAGTGCAGGAATTGGCAATTGGCATTCGAAACCAGGTTGTGTTCGCTGCTGGGACCTCACAAGCCACCCCAGGAGTGGCAGGTGCATCAGGAGGATCGCGTCGTTTTGGACGATCACATCCGTGAGGAACTGGTGTTAAACGCCGAAGGACACCCCGCCCTTCCCGTGCATCTCCTTCTTCCTAAAGGCGTTTCCTCTCCTTTGCCTGGAATCCTGGCCCTTCACGGCCATGGAGAATACGGTTACGATTCCGTTGCGGGAAAGGTAGTCGAGTCGAAGGCTGCCGGGGTGATCGCCGAGACCAATTATGACTATGGCCGCCAGCTGGCCCGACGCGGTTATGCTGTAGCCATACCCTGCTTCCTTCCCTTCGGTAGACGATCGGGAAACAAAGCCGCCTATGGTGGTGATGACATTTGCGCCGTCACGTTTGTCCGGCTTCAGCTGCTGGGGAAAGTACTCATCGCAGAGAATCTTCGCGATGCCCTCTGGGCGTTTGAGCTCCTGGCCCGCCATCCCGAGGTGGACTCCGAGAGAATAGGTTGCGTGGGATTGTCATATGGTGGGCGCATGACCATGCTGACAGCAGCCCTGGAGCAGCGAATCCGGGTCGCCGTCATTTCAGGAGCCTTGAACGTCATGCAGGAGCGGATCCAGGTTCGTTACAGCTGCGGAGCCCAGGTGATTCCTGGACTGCTCCAGTATGGAGATGTGCCGGAAATCGCCTCCCTGATTGCACCGCGGCCCTGTCTCTGGGAAATTGGCAGCAGTGACGGTCTCATTGACTCCGAGTGGGCGGAAACGGCTCTGGGCCGTATCCGAAAGGCCTACGGGGCTCTGAATGCTCCCGGTCAGCTGCAAATCGACCGGTTCAGTGGAGCCCACAGGTGGAATGGAGTCAAAGCGTATCCACTTCTCGAAAAAGTGCTGAATCCAGGTTCAGCTTGATCTTGTCGGAATATCGCGTTGGAGGCCACAGTGAAAGATACTCGTAAAGGACCTTGGGTTACGATACTGCTGACCGCCCTTCTGGTGGCCGGCTCTCCGCTTCTGATGGGACAGGATCTCACTTCACGCGAGGAAGCGATGAAGGCGTTCGCCCAGCTTCTCAAGATCTCTCCTGATCCCCCGGATGTGAAAGTCAATGTACGCCGTATTGAGGAGCGCGACGGGCTCAGAATTGAAGACATTTCCTGGACCTCTTTGGATGGGGAAGAACCCTTGGCATATGTTTTGCGGCCGGCTTTCGCACCCGACCGTCTTCCTGCGATCATCTGTCTTCATGGATCAAGTGGAAGCCGCGATTCGATGGTTACGGAAAAGTTTGGCCGCGGTAAGTGGATTCGTTACGGCAAAGAAACCCCTCATGAAAGGCTGCTCGGGTGGGCTCGTGAATTAGCTCGTCAGGGGTACTTGATTCTGGCCCTCACGCAGAGAGGCCTCGACCGCAGAACGCCGGACACGAATGACCAGTCTAAGGAGATGCTGTTGAGAGGTAGGACTCTCATGGGCGCCATTGTCTTCGAAATCCGTCAGGCCCTTACGTATCTTCAAGAACGTCCCGACGTGGACCCCGGCCAAATTGGGGTGACAGGTATGTCCTTTGGAGGAATAACCACGTTCTATAGCTGGCTGGTTGATGACCGAATCGCTGCTGCTGCCTCGATTTGCGGAGGAGTCGGCTCGCTCGAGGAGTTTGTTGCGACCGGGTCCAGGAGCTATCACGGCATCTACTGGTGGATCCCCGGTATGCTCACCCAGGGTGATCAAGGTGCGTTCGCAGCAGCTATGGCTCCACGGCCGCTGATGCTTTGGGCTCCGTTGGATGACATCGGGATGCCTAAAGAAGGAGTGGACCGGTTCTTGAAGGAGGTTCAACCCGCTTACAGCGAAGCCGGCGGGTTGGAGAGTCTCCGTGTTCTGAGGCCACCTGGCAAGCACCAGTTCACACTGGAGGCATTCAAGGCTATGAAAGAGTTCTTTGATGAGTATCTGTTGAAGTGACGCGAAGCTTGATGTCCTTTTCATGAATGGTAGATTGTGGATGAGCCTGTGGTCTTCGAGGGGTTTCCGGTCCTCCAACGGAATCCTGGCCCATCTGATCCCCCGAAAGGAACCCGGTAAGTGAAACAGTTAATCGAACAGGTCTGCTTCAAAGGAAGAATAAGAGGATTTGCCCTGGTCCTTCTTGCCTTGACGGTACATGCTTGCACAGAGAGTTCTCCGAAGGCGGACGAGGTTTCGATTGTTGTCAGCTCGTCCGATTTCATCACCATCCAATCTCGGACTGCAGGAATCCAGGAAGCGGTGGATGCATTGCCTCCGGAAGGAGGTGTCGTCTACATCCCAGTTGGCAATCATCAAATCAGTCGGGCTATCCACCTTCGTTCAGGCGTCTACATTCGAGGAGAAGGGAACCACACGGTGGTAACTCGCCGCTGGAAAATCTTTCATACCCCGCTGGCTCAACCCGCTTTAGAGGGAGCAACCACGGTCGAGGTTGAAGATTCATCAGGCTTTTTGTTGGGTGATGAGATTTGCCTGCAGAGTAAAGAATCCTATGGATGGTGGAGCCTTCACACGATCATCACCGATATTTCCGATAATGTCGTGACCTTGAAGGATGAACTGACCCACGATTACGTGCCTGAAGAGAAGGCTCAGGCGCTCAATCTCTTCCCTGCGTTTTTTGCTGAAGACTCGAAGGATATACGAATCGAAAACCTTGCCATCGATGGTGGCCTGACAGATGAGGATCGAAAAGACGTACCAGTGGAGTTCACTCTTTCAGCCTTACACTTCAGAGCGGTCGATGATTGCATGGTATCCAGCTTGCTCGTGAAGAACTACCCTGGCGATGGAATTAGTATCCAGTCAGGCGATAATGCCACCGTCAGCAATTGTCTCAGTGAATACAATTTGGGTCATGGATTTCATCCCGGAACGGGACTTTCCAGCGGAGCTTGGACCAATAACATAGGACGTCACAACGGGTGGGACGGACTCTTCTTCTGCCACCGGGTCCGTCATACGATCATCTCAGGCAACCGCTTTCACGACAACGGCTGGAATGGAGTCGGAAGTCTTGGCATCGGCGGTGAGGGTGGAGACCGCTATAACGTTGTCTCGGGAAACTTCTGTTATAACAACGCGAAAAGCGGGATCGAATGTCGCGGTGGAGGTAATAACACAGTCAGCAACAATGTCTGTGAAAACACTTCGAAAGGTGAGCCCGGACGGTGGCCGGGTATCCTGGTTCAGGACACATACAACACCATTATCAGCGGGAACCGGTGTCTCGATTATCAGGAACCAGTATCCAGCAAAACCCAGGGTTACGGCATTCTTGTGCAGGGAGCCAGCCGCGACAATATTATTACCGGCAACATCATCACCGGACATCCTCAGGATGGTATTTCCGGAGATGCGCTTAGCCAAAGCGTCGTCAGGCAAAACATTGTAAAGAAGGCTCACGAACCAGCTGGGATCTGACACAACC
>JAUWTT010000321.1 GCA_030614585.1 Acidobacteriota bacterium | reverse complement strand
AGGCGACAATCTGGGTGTCGGACGATGACTGGCGCGTTCCCCTCGAGATCCGAGCGGAAATTTTCGTGGGAAGCATCCGCGTGCGCCTGGTGGAGCAGGAGAGGCTCGGTGATCGGTAATCGGTAATCGGTAATCGGTAATCGGTGATCGGTGATCGGTGATCGGTTATCAAGACCACCACGAATTCTTGGTGCTCTTGGTGTCTTAGTGGTTTGCCTTACAACCACCCTTGGCTTGAACTTGGGCGGGTGTTCGGCCGATACTTGTCGCCATGTTTGTCTACCTGTTCACGTTGCTTCTCGCTACCTCTACCTGGCCAGGCGTGTGGGAGATCACTGCAGAAAAACTGGAGGGGGGAGTCAAGACCTACTACCTTGTCATTCAAGATGAAGATTCAGCTGAACTGTACAACCACCAATGGTATCCGCAAGTTGTAAAGACCTTCGAGCTCGACGAAGATTCGGTCAAAATGGCAATTAATTTTGAGGGCGTCGTCGTTCCTACGGTTCTGAAAGGGAAACTGGATGGGGACCAATTGAAAGGGACTATCATCTTCTCTTTTCCACAATACGAAATAGCGGGCAACTTCTCAGCTGAAAGGGCCAGTGCGGTACCCATTCCCCTGCCGGCAGACCATATACCAGGAACCATTGAGGACGGGACCGTGAACATTGTCCAATATTTGGCAGACAAAGCTCCAAAAGGAAGTCTTGACGAGTTCATAAAGTTCTGGCAAGACGACGTGGTGCCGCGATACTTCGTGTTGATGGACCCTTTCCTGCCCAAGACCGACGAAGCTGTGGAGAGATCCTTGAAGGTGATTTACGAGTCACTCGAAAAACTGGAAGAGAAGGCGAGCGAGCAACTTGCAAGTGACCCCGGAAACGACACCGATTACACGGTCCTGGTACCCGCTGCTGAAGACCGAGAGCCGCTGACTATAGAGGTTTATTCGGAGCGAAAGGAATGGCCGCCAGATTACAAACCGTGTTGCGGTGAAAAGCTATTCAACCTCAAGAAGTTCAGGTTGGTAGCCGTAGCTCCGTGAGGTT
Organism: Acidobacteriota bacterium; assembly: GCA_030614585.1. Lineage (GTDB taxonomy): Bacteria > Acidobacteriota > UBA6911 > RPQK01 > JAPXNP01 > JAUWTT01. Next base: position 4,379 of record JAUWTT010000321.1, on the reverse strand, counting down.
GGCTCCCGACAAGGCCTTTACCACCAAGACACCAAGGGCACCAAGAATCAGGTTGCGTTGCACAACCCCCAGCTCCCAGCCCGTAGCCCCCAGTTCCCAGTTCCTAGCCCCCAGTCTCCAAAAGAGGTACCGGGGTGACAGATTCATCGGCCATGAAATCATTCAGCTGCGGCAAGAACTTCTCAATGATGTTGATTTGAAGGAGTTCTTTCACCGCGAAGGTCTCAAACAACCGGTGGGCAAACTGATATCCGAAATAGTAGCTATCGCTACGCGTCTCGCCTTTCAAGAATTTCGGAAAAGATACCGCTATCGGTGATGAGCTCTCCTTAAGTAGCATTTCTCTGAATTCATCGAAGCCGGCAGCCAGCCCTTCTTCATCCCCTTCTTTGATAAAAAGAAGATCATATGGACTTGTTGAGTACTCTAACTGCTGAGAGAGATGAGCAACAATTCCCCGCAAGGCAATGTCACTAGACGCCGTTGTCGGAAAGGCAACATCTTCACGAAGCGCAGCATACAGAAGCCCTTGAGCCAACAGAATCTTCATCTGGGCTTCTGGTAGCATCCCCGCCCAATCAGTCGAGACCAGGAAGAAGCGGCGCTGCGGGCCAACTAAGCCAAAGTAGCGGAAGTCAAACTGTCCCCCGGTTGGAAGAGCAATGATCGAAGCGTCGAGCTTGTACCACGAGTACAGTTTCTTGAGATCTTCATGGACGGTTCTTGCCGCCGCCTCAACTGAGCGGGCAGCGCTGATGCTCCCTGATTCTTGACTCATCTGTTTGTAAATCAAGCCCAGCTGTTCGTCTCGGAATTTCTTGATGAATCTGCCTGACGGACCGACATATAGAGTGGAGGTCAACATGGCGTAGTAGTCTTCCTCAATCACTTTCTGCCAGGACTTCTTGAAATCGGAAAAATCGGAGAATGGTACACTCCCGGAAAGCCGCTCGGTCACATTAACGACTTTTTCACGGTTTCGAAGAAAGACACCCCAGGGTTTCCACTCCGGGTCAGTGCTGATTCGCATACCGTGCCAGGTGCCCGACTCCTGAAACTGGAGATGCAGGATCTGCCAGGTACCTGAGAACCGTTCCCCCTGGAACGCCCCTTCAACGTGTACCTTGACGGATGAGCGTTTCCCGAATGGAAGGATCGCTCGAAAAGCCCCACTCTCAGCAACGTCGGGAGCCTTCAGGGGCCCCCAGGCGCCGGAGTATATTCGCCAGGAATCCGCTCCGGTGTTGACCATAAAACAGACGGTATGTCCAAACTTATCGTCTAAAACGTGCCAAAGCCCTGTCCTCGGATCAGCGGCGGACAGAGTGGAAATAGAGAACAACCCAGCGGCAAGCAATAATAAAAGGGTAGTTTTCCTTCTCAACCTTCAACCCTCCAAGAAACGTTCACTGAAACCGAACTTTGTCGGATATTTACAGGTAGGCTCAAGGGAGCCTACGACCGAGACTCCCCTGAATCGTTGATCTGCCAAGAATCTCACCAGGCCGAAAGGCCCGGCAAACTTCGCTATTCCTTGCGCACCGCCACCGGCAGTGTCGAAAGGCCTGCCTGCGTGAGGCGAAGGACCGTGGTAACAACGCTTCCCTCACTCCCCTGAACCTCCAGCACCAAGGTTCCCGATACGTTCATATTGGCGTCGACTAATTCGTGAAGCTGGCTCAAAAACTGCGCCTTCTGTTCGAGGGGCTGAAGCGTGAGCGGAACTTCAAGCGCCGCACCGTCGATAGGAATGCCCACAATGACATCCACCGGCGTTTCGGCAGAGGGATTGGCGATTGCAAAACCGATTGCGCCGGCTCTACCATCCACGGCGGTGCTCACTCTTCTGCCCGTCTCCGAAGCGAAGAGAGCCGTTTCTGTCAGCAGGCGGCCACTATCGGCATCGACGTACTGGAACAGGATAATCCCTTCCAGGGGAACTGGAGAACTCACCGCCATCCACCCGACCCGAAGGTCTTCATCCGGAGTGACGATCTTGAACATCTTTGAGCTTTCAGCGCCAATGGAAAAGGGTATGACCCCTTCTTCTACGAGTTCCTCATCCACCATTACCGAGTTCGCCGTACCGTCCTGCTTGACGAACCATAAGTTTCCGCTGTCTTCAACAGATTCCTCGGTGTCGTTCACAAGGATTAATTGAACCTCGAGAATCTGCCCTCCTGTCGGACCGGCGCCAAAATGTGCAAATCGCAGGGTCGGAGATGCAATCTGGAGTCCCTTGTGCACCGGTGATGAAGGAACACCATTCTCTCCAGCCACCAGCGTCACATTTACCGAGCTGGAAGTCTCCGTGGACGTCGGAACCTCAAAGATCGCCCGGTTACGGCTCGTGAGCACATCCACAGGATCACCGTCTCCGGTGACCACTGTCCAGAAATAGTCCAAGTCTCGCACATCCACCAAGGGGCTGGCACTCTCAGCGTAACCCTCCAGGGTCACCAAGGTGCCGGGTTCGGCGCTCTGCTCCGACATGACAAAATCAACATTCTCAGGAGCTGTCGAGGAACCGGTCACACTCAGGTTGAAGTTAGCCGTTGCCTGTTCAGAGACAGAAGAATCGCCAGCCTCCGTAACAGTCAAAGTTACCGACAAGTTTATGGCGGTTTCCCCGGCCTGGCCCGTAATCAACAGGGTCGGTTCCTGACTAGTATCTGAAGGGCTGAAGGTGCCGTCCGAACGGTTGGTCTGCCATTTGAAGGTCGGCGACGTAAACCCGGAGGGAACAGCCTTCAATCCGAGCTGAAAGGGGATTGCGATATTCTTTGCGACCGTGCCACCCGTCGCCGGTTGGAAACTCTCGCCAGGCCAGGCGTACTGCAGGCCGGCACCTGAGCCACCAGTCGGCCCCGGACCCAGCTCAGAGAGGACCTGAATCTGAAGATAATCCAGGCACTCACACAGATTACTCTGGTTCTTTGCGTTCAAACTAAGGAGAATCCACTTATCAGCGTCTACCGTGGGTGTTGACAATTGCGCATCTACTTGAGTTGCCCCGATGATGTTCAAGCCAGTGAGGCCTCCACTGTCTTCGATCTTCCAGAGCACTGTCGGAGCGGGACCCGGACTTCCAAGAGGGTAATTTGGATCCGAGGCGACACCGCTCAGCCCAAGGGTCTCGCCACCCAGGACGGTAGTTGAATCGGCGCTGGCGCCGACACCAGGTGGAAGTCCCGTAACACATCCACAGTTCGGATCCGGTGGCAACGACGGCGGTGGCGTCGATCCGCCTCCTCCGCCCGATGAGCTCACCAAAACAGGAACGGCTTTCACCTTTTCTCCAGTCCCAGCGATCTCATTGACCTTGAACTTGAAGTTCAGCGTCGTGACAAAATCGGGAGCCTGATATTGGGCATTCCAGCCGTTGACGATCAACTGCTCACCACTGGTCGAACTTCCCAGGTACCAGGCAGCCGAGTAGTCTGAAGTGTCACCAGTAGTCATACCGCCTATCAAGCTGATGAAACCTCCCGTCGAAACCGGGTTCGGAGAGGCGGTCGCGGTCACGGAATCGAGGGGATCGTTGCCGGAACCACCGGTATTACAGCCCTCAGCTTCGGGCTCGACCCACACTGTCCTGTGGACCGTTTCCGTGAACACACCATCGATAACTGTCGCCGTGGCGTCAAAAGCCATCAAACTCGCAACCAGCGGTATGTCGACAGTGGGTGAAAGGCCCTCACGGCCAAACCAGAAGAACGGGTAATTCACGCACAGCGACCCGGTAATTATCTGGATCCCATATGTGTAATCGTCGACGCCCCGGTCATCCTGAATGCTTAAATTGAATTCGAGTGACCCAAATCGAAATGGATCAGACTCTGTGCCGGCAGCATTAGAGCCGGGCTGCCTCAGCGAAAGGCTAATTACAGGTGGTTGGTTCACCCCAACGACCCGATATCGGAAGGTCTGACTAGCGGCCAGGCCGTCCTTATCTGTGACGTCAGCCTTGATCTCGATCGTGCTCCCTGCTGTACCGGAAGGTACCGAAAACTTATTCGACACATTAGCACTCGATAAGTTGAACACCTTCGACTTGAAAGCGAACTGCAGCTGCGACTCGGAGATTCCAAGAGCAGATCCGTTAACAAGTGAAAACGTGAGGGTCAGACTCTCATCAAGGTCAGGGTCCGTGAGCCTGACCACAATACTGACTCGTTCACTCTCCAACGTGTCGAAATCAAATACGGTGTTCGTAATCTGCGGAGGGTTCTGAGCAAAAAGAGAACCACTGCACCAGACCACAACAAAAGCCAGCGCCGTTAATCTCACCATCTTCATGACTTCACACTCAAGTCCTTACAAAGCCAACGGAGAATCCGAACAATCACCCGCGACCTGATCTATTTAGTGGCGATCCT
>JAUWTT010000111.1 GCA_030614585.1 Acidobacteriota bacterium | reverse complement strand
CCTGCTGATCGAAAGATCCTCGGAAATGAGCGGCTGATTTCGACTTGGCCGGCTCGTGGAGGTCCAGTCCTCAAAGACGGCGTCATCTACTTCGCAGCTGGAATCTGGCCCTTCATGGGAGTCTTCGTGTTCGCTGTTGATGCTGAGACTGGCGAAGAGGTCTGGCAGAATGACAGCACCGGGCCGAGGTATATGCTGCAGCCCCATAACTCTCCCGCATATGCGGGGGTTGCGCCTCAGGGCCAACTCGTGATTGCCGGTGCCAAGCTTCTGGTGCCCTGTGGGCGATCTGTTCCTGCCTGCTTCGACCTGAAAACAGGGAAGTTCCTTTACTACCGCCTGGCGGAAAACGGCAAGACCGGCGGGGCCTTTGTCTCTGCACAAGGCGACTTCTTTGGGAATTATCATCGCGACAGCGTTGTAAGTCTCTACAGGCTCAGCGATGGAGATGCCGTTATCCGGCGCTTTGGCAAGGTTCCTGTGATGACCGAGGACAGGCTCTTCTGTCGAGGCGATTCCATTACAGCGCTGGACTTGGCTAATGTCAGACAGACGGCCGTAGACGAACAGGTCGTTTTCGATCGAGAGACGGGTTCGATCAAGATAGCGCTGGAGGAAAAATGGGTTATCGATCCGCTTTGGAATTTGGAAGTGGACGCATCGGGAGACCTCATCAGAGCCGGTGACAAGCTCTATGCCGGAGGCAAGGGGGTTGTGTCGGCTGTGGCCCTGCCTGACTGGGGAGGAGCTCAAGAACTGGTCTGGCAGGCAAGAGTCGAGGGCACGGTCGCAAGAATCATTGCGGCGGACCGGAAACTGTTTGCGGTCACCCTTGAGGGACAGATCTACGCTTTCGGGGGCAAGCATGCTGAATCGCCCCTATTCCACACAACCTCACCTGGGAAAAGTTTGATTCCTCAGGAGGTAGTAACTCGAGCCAGGTTGATCTTGAAGTCCACGGGAGTGAGGGATGGCTACTGTCTGGTCTACGGAGTTGATGATGGCGATCTTGTCGAAGCTCTTTTACAAAATTCAGATCTTCGAATCATAGTGGTTGAGCCTGACCCCGACAAAGTTGAGAAACTCAGGAGGCGCTTCGATGCTGGAGGTCTTCACGGAAAGCGATTCAGTGTGCAATCCAGAGCCGGCGACAGCCTGACGCTACCGCCGTATTTGGCCTCTCTTGTGGTCATCGAAAACCTGGATGCCGTAAGTAGTGACAATAGGGAATCGTTCTTTGAGAACGTCTATCAGGGGCTACGCCCTTATGGTGGAAAGGTCTACATCCCTGTAGATGGAGATGTAGCACTCCACTTCCAGCAACAGCTTGTTGCGATGCAGCTTGAGAACGCTGAGGTGCGTCAAGTCGAATATGACGAAAATCTGTTGGAAGGAGTCCGACGCGCGCGCGCGCAGTTCCGCCCAGGAGATGTGAATGAGGATCTGGACACAGAAATCGAGAGAGCGTTCGGTCTACTGCGAACGGAGGGGCACGTGCTCCTGACCCGACCTGGGGCTTTGTCCGGCTCAGGCGACTGGACCCATCAGTATGGAGATCCTGCCAACACTGTGAAGTCTGACGATGAGCTGGTCAAACTGCCTCTTGGTGTGTTGTGGTTTGGCGGCAGTTCGAATACAGACGTGCTGCCGCGTCACGGACATGGACCTCCGGAGCAAATCATCGGTGGGCGTCTTTTTATTCAAGGCATGAACAGCTTGAGCGCAAGAGACGTCTACACCGGTCGAATCCTGTGGAAACGTGAATTCAGCCGTTTGAACACCGAGGGGGTCTACTACGACGAAACCTACAAGGATACGCCGCTCGATACCGCCTACAACCAGGTTCATATCCCTGGAGCTAACGCGAGAGGCACCAACTTTGTGGCTACCAGGGACCGCGTCTATCTGCTTTTGGAGCGCAGTTGCGTCGTTCTGGACCCGGTAACCGGCCAGACAATTGACGAGTTCACCCTCTTGCCGGAGAAGCAGGGTGATCGATCGCCGGAATGGGCCTACATTGGAGTTTACGGCGATTACCTGATCGGGGGAGCGGAGTTTGAGGATTATCTCGAGCATCTCGACCTTGACGAACTCGATCCTCGGATGAAGACGCGATTGAATTCCTTTTACAACTTTGACATCGCCGCGAGCAAACGGTTGGTCGTGATGAACCGTTACACGGGAGACGTACTCTGGAGCCGAAAGGCCAAACTGGGTTATTGGCACAACGCCATTGCCGTGGCGGATGACACGATTTTCTGTATTGATCGCCTGGCCCCTTCTGTGAGTGCAGCTCTCCAGCAAAGACCCGGTAGATACCGCTATGAGTCACCGGAGTTAATGGCACTACGAATTAGAGACGGCGGGCTCCGCTGGCGCTCGAATAAGGATGTCTTCGGAACCTGGCTGAGTTATTCGGATGAGCATAGTCTTCTCATTCAAGCCGGGAGAGCCTCGCGAGACATGCTCCGAGGGGAGCCGTCTGGACTGTCAGCTCATAGGGCTCGAACCGGATCTGTTGTTTGGAAGAAAGACGTCTCTGACGGCGGGCCGTACATATTGCATGGCGCTACCATCATCACCGACAGTACGGCGTACAGTATGCTGACTGGCGAGCAGAAGATGAGGATCGATCCTCTGACAGGCAAAGAGACGCCCTGGGTGTTTCGACGAGACTATGGCTGTAATTACATCATCGGGAGCGAAAACCTGCTCACCTTTCGCTCGGCAGCGGCCGGCTTTCTTGACCTTCAGAACGACGGGGGCACGGGAACCTTCGGCGGCTTCAGGTCGAGCTGTACCTCGAACTTGATTGCCGCCAACGGCGTATTGAATGCTCCGGACTATACGCGAACTTGTTCTTGTAGCTACCAGAATCAAACCTCACTCGCTCTGGTCCATATGCCGGAGCTCGACCTGTGGACAACGTATTACAACCAGCCGAAAGCTGTTTCGGTTGCGGAAACAAAGACGCCGGTCTTGATTGCGGACCCTGATTCGAACCTGACCTTTGGAAATTCAGCTTCTCGGGAGCTGTTTGGATTTGATGAGGATGTCGATATCAGTGAGATTCCGGTCCACAGCCTGGCAGCGAATCCAGAGGTGATGGACGAGGTACTGGACGGCTTGGCACAGCGAAGAACCTGGTCGGGAATTCTCGACATCCGAAGGGCGGACGGTTCTTCTCAAGAAGTCCATCTGATGGCAAGGGTACTGTCTGACGAGTTCTTTTCTCCCGCCGCGATAATCTTCCTGTTCGCGGATTCAAATGACAGCGCGGTTGCATTTCTGGATCTGCGTGGAAACCTCACTTACGTGGACGACACTTTTCTCGAGTTGTGGCTACTCGGAGATGAACAGGAAGCTCTGACAATGTCGTTTGAGCAATTGTGGCAGGAAAAGGAGGAAGCGGAATCAGTGATGACTGACTGGCGGCGTGGCGCGGACTGGAGAGGAAGGCTGACCGCTGTCAGGGGCGACGAATCCACACGAGATGTCCACGTGATCACTCGTGTAGTGGTTGACGGGGCCGGATCACCCTTATCCTCGGTGATTACTTGCTTTGACGTAACAGAGCGAAAGGCACTGGAGGCGGAAGTCAGCAGGTTGGTCAAGGAACTGGGGGCCGGAGCCAATCTGAAGTATTTCATAGGTCTGAGACCCACAATTCGAAAGGTGGGCATTAACTTCGGCGCCCCGGGAGATCGAAAGGCTGAGAATGGCACCTTGTGGCTGGAGTGGCCCAGCAACGAAGGACCTTCTCCGGAAATCCGGCTGGAAATGTTCCCAGAGGATTCCAGATTCTTCACTCATCACTCGTCATGGGTCCAAGACGATGGGCCCACTTGGATCATGGCTTCCGGAGTCGTTGGAGTGTCGTCGTTCACCCTGTGGTTGGCGGATCAGGACAAAGCTCAGAGTCCTTCTCGGAAACGCCCCTACGATGTGTACCTCTACTTTGTAGAACCGGAAGATCTGGAACCGGGAGAGCGACTTTTTGACGTGAAGATTCAGGGAGAGTTGGTCTTTAGCGATTTCGATGTTGTCCGAGAAGCGGGTGGACCAAGAAGGGCTGTCGTTAAGTCAGTCGAGGGAGTTCTTGTGTCGGACGAACTGAAAGTCGAACTCGCCCCTAGCGCGGACTCCCGTATCGATGAGCCTGTGATCTGTGGCATTGAAGTCATTGCCCGGGAGTAACAGGCCCCAGCCTGAAGAAGTGGCCCCGGCATCTTGCCGGCGTTCGGGGGATCAAGCAGATCCGCCGCAGTCGCCGCTTTGTGAGGATTGCGGACTGGCGCAGTCTGTCACGCCGATTATCTTTCCCTTCTGCAATTCCACCACTCGATTGGCGAAACTATCGGCCAGGTCGTTGTGGCTTGCCACAACGACCGTTCCCCCCTGCCTGTGAAAATCGCTCAGGTAGGAAAGAACCATGCGGGCGCTCTCTGGGTCGAGGTTACCCGTGGGCTCATCGGCCAGGACAATCTGAGGCTGATTGATCAGGGCACGTGCAACTGCAGTCCGCTGCTTCTCGCCCGCGCTCAGTTCTGCAGGAAGGCTCTTGGCCTTCTCGTCCATGCCCAGTTTGTTGAGCAACGCTTTTGCTTTCAGTGTGTCTACCTCTCCACCAAGGGCAGCAAGGGTCACATTCTCGACCACATTCAGATAGGGAACCAGGTGAAACATCTGGAAAACAAAACCAATGTTGCGTGCCCGAAAGCGAGCCTTTCTCTCAGCACTCATTTCGGATAACTTTTGCTGATCGACGATGATCTCCCCCTGAGAAGGTCGGAGCATCCCGGCAATTAACACCAGGAGGGTCGTTTTTCCGCTTCCACTTGGACCTCTGAGAACCACAAAATCACTCTTGTCAATCTTGAGATCGATGGCGTCCAAGGCTACCGTGCGCCCTTGCGCTCCCTGGTATGATTTTGAAACCGACTCTAGCGTAATCACATTAATTCCTGTTATTCGTCACTCAGGGTCCGGACAGGGTCCCAGGTGACGGCGGAGACCATCGGGATAAAGGTCGCGATTGCAGTGAACGCAGGTGCCAGCACAATCATCCAGGCGAGCCAAGTGAGATTCAATCTCATCGCTCCCGCAGTAAGACTGAAGATCTCGGGACCAAATTCCAATGCGACAAAACCGCCCAGCAGAAAACCAAGCGGGGCACCCAACAGTCCCAGTATCACAGCTCGACCCAGAAACAGGAGGGCAATTTGACCAGATCCGTAGCCGATTGCCCTGAGGATGCCAATCTCGTTATGGCGTTCCCTGACGTTGAGCATGGACAAAATTCCAATCGACGCCCCACTGGCGATGATTATGATCGGAACCAGAAGCCCCAAATAGCCCTCCATTGTAGCCCTCTGCTGTTCTCGAACATCGGCTATCCCCTTTAGCAGGATCACCTTGCCTTCCGGAAGGATCTCGGCGAGTTGTGCTTCGGCAAGCGAGCGCGCGTCCAGTTCGGTCTGGCCCGATTCAATCAAACAGAGGCACTCAAGGGCCCTGATCTCATTGATTCGCCCGCTGAGCGCCAGGAGCGTCTGGACGTCTTCAAGATGCCCAAATATCTTGATATCGTCGCTGCTTCCCGTCGGTGACAGGCACTTGGTAACGTGGAAGCGCGCGCCGAGGAGTTCCATTTCGGATCCTTCTTCGATTTCAAAAAAGCGGGCGACTTCAGATCCGACGTAAACCTCACCTCGATTCACCCCAAACATAATTGGTGGTTGATTCCTCCCCGGAGGCATCACCTCAGGGAGCACGCCGGTCAGGACCACCCGGCGCCCTTCGACTTCAATCGCCTTTTGAAGTGTTGCGGTGAGAGGGGTGTATTCATAGCCCTCCAGAGCAGCGAATCTGAAAACATACTCCTCCGGCATCGTGAACTCTGAAAAGCCCACCGACCAGAACTGGTCCATTCTTGTTTGTTTGGGGATGATTCGTAGATTCTGTCCCATGCCGAGCTGAATCTTCCGAGTCTCATTTCGGTACGACTCACCGGTGGTTACGAAGACGACGAATAGTGCAACGGCTGTGATGACCGCCAATAGACTGAGCAGAAAGTTCACTCTGCGGAACCGTATCTCTTTGAAAACGAGCTTCAATGTTCTCATTGGCCGGCCCTTCTTGCCCGAATCAAAATAAAAGCCCCGACACACAGAACCAGGGCAGGAATCCCGCCCATCAGGAAGATAACTTGGTTAGAAACCAAACGCCCCGAGGAATCCCTTGATACATCCTCTACTTCGGGAATCTGCAGCTGATCCACATGATCCTCTGTTGGATAGGACCGGGAATCCAGCCAAGTGTTGACTCTTAGAATCTTGCTGACCTCCATTCTCACGAGCGGGTTGTCTGGGTCAAAGCCCAGGTCCTGGGAGACAATATCCCGAAGCCGCCTATCCCACGCTATCGGAATCCCGGTCCCCCGGATCAACCTTGGGCTCAGCCCGCACTCACAATCAGCACCAATTACGAAGAGGATTCGGGAGACTAGATCGAGCGTGATCTCCTCGCCGATCATTGCCGGCCCGATCCATCGCCCCCTCCCGTACAGGATGGCGGCGATTGGCTGCTCCAGGTCCTCGGCCCCTAAATGAAAACTCCAGAGAAGCAGTCCCTCGGAGGTTTGCTCTTCCCGGGTCAAGGTGATCAGAGCCGGCCCCCGTTTTATCGGTTTCGGAAAGTATTCGAGCTCAGATTCCACTGTCCCAATCGCCTGAAGCACTGCGGTCTTGGCGCGGGTATTCTCCGCCTGGTTCGCTCCTTCAATCAGCAGGACAACGCCAAACGCGCCGGCCAGTTCCTCGACAATTCTCGACCGGACCGGAGAGGACACCACTTCCAGTAAGGTTTCTCGGACCTGGTCGGGCGAGAATGCTCCAGCCCAAATCGGACCGAGCCACAGAGAGTGTCCCGTAGGAGAGACAAGTGCAGCGGATGGCCACCCCTGGCCCTCAACAGGCTGCCAGTACTCCATAGCCGGGTGATCGGGGCTTTGAGCAACCGAGATGAGCTCGAGCGAAACAGCGCTGTCGGCAAGTAATTCAGTCGCCAATGACTCTAACTGAGAGATCTTCTCTGTTTCAGTTTCTGACTCAAGGAAGCAGAGCAAGCGGTAAGACTCAATTCCGAGATTAACGAACCCTGTCTCGCGAACATTGTAGCGACAGGCCAGCGACTCAGAGGACGAGGCGACAAACAGGCCCAGTGCAAGCAGGATTCCAATGACTGGTGTTCGTTTCATTACAATGTGCTTTTCGCTCTCAAAGACTTTCCGTTAAGTAGAAATACTACAAGATCGGAACCCATTTTAACTCAGCTCTACCAGCCCGCACTTCTCACGAAGTGCAGGCTGGTATCCAGGTGCCTTCCTCCCGCCCGGTTCTTCTAAACGTGAACAATGTCAGTGTGGTTTGAGATCTCTGAATTCACTGTACAGAGGTCCGAGATTCCGAGATCGCGAACATCGTTATGACCGGTCAGTCGTGAAAATGTCCTGAGTTCTTCCGCCGAAACTCTCAAGAAGTTAGCGAGACGCCTGGCGGACTCTTCAATATCCAGGCGCGATCGGAGTTCCGGGTCCTGGGTTGCGATTCCCACCGGACATTTCCCTGTGTGGCAGATGCGGTACTGTTGGCATCCACAGGCCATCAACGCCGCGGTCCCGATGGCGACTGCATCGGCTCCGACGGCGAGGGCTTTGGCGAAATCGGACGAGACCCTCAAACCCCCTGTGATCAGCAGCGAAACATTCCTGGCACCCTGCTGATCCAGGAAGCGGCGTGCGCGGTACAGTGCGAAGATCGTCGGTACAGAAGTCGTGTCTTTGACAGCCTTCGGAGCTGATCCGGTAGCACCCGGCCTGCCGTCAATCGTGATGAAATCAGGCCCAGCAGCGAGGGCAACCTCGAGATCTGCCTCCACGTGGCCTGCAGCGAACTTGATACCGATCGGTCGACCACCGGACGTTTCACGCAACCAGTCCACCTTCCGCTTGAGGTCTTCCGCTCCTGCGATGTCATCAAACCGGGCTGGGCTGTGAATTCCCTCTCCTTCTGGCTTACCTCTGACCTGAGCAATCTCCCTGGTCACTTTATTCCCGGGCAGATGGCCTCCCATACCCGGTTTTGCCGACTGGCCAATCTTGATTTCAATCGCATCTACTTGGCTCAGCAGCTCCTCAGTGACACTGTACCGGTTCGGTACATACTCAAAGATGTACCTGTGGGAGTTACTCAGCGAATCGGGGAGAACTCCCCCTTCACCACTGCACATGGCGGTTTTCACGGCCGCGCTTCCCTTTGCCAGGGCAATCTTCACCTCTCTGGAGAGAGCTCCAAAGGACATGTGCGAGACATAAACGGGCATGTCGATCTCGAGTGGTTTTGCTGCCGCGGGTCCGATTGTAACCCTCGTTTCCACCGGCTCATCTTCATTGAGCGGCAGCCGTGCCAGCTGAGCTCCGCAGATCAGGATGTCGTTCCAGGAAACGCGAGTCTGCCTGGATCCCATCGGCTCAATCAGAGACTGGCCAGTCTCGGCGATCTGATGAATCCCCTTCATGTGGATTTCGAAATCGTCGGAACCTCTGGCCCATTCCTGAAGGTAGCCTTTGCCAGACGCTTCACCTGCGGGCGGGGGCTCTGCCTCTTCTTCCGCTGAGCCAGGCGTCCCCGATTCGGAATTGAACTTTGATTTTGAGGCTCCGCAGATCGGACATTCCCAATCATCGGGAAGATCCTCCCAGGCTACTCCCTCCTGTGCTTCATCGTATTCGTAGCCGCATACCTCACATTCCCAGACTCTGCTGCCCGGATTACTCATGAAGTCCTCCTCGAGGATGAACGGTGTTTTAGGGCCCTGGCTCTGAAGAACACTGCTCCCCTTTCATCGCCAACACTTCGCTATCTGCCTGCTGGACGGGAGCCGCGCATCTCAACTTTACGACTCCCGTCGTGTTACGGACGTCAACTCTAAGAAGGGAGCCAGTTAAACCAGGACGAACTTCTCACCTTTCGCACCGCAGATCGGGCAGTTGTCCGGTGGCGCACCAAGTTCAATATGGCCGCAGAAGGGACAGAGGTAAAACTCCGTGTTTTCAAGGTCTTCGCCTCGCTGAACGGCTTCAAGGCCCAGCTTATAGATCTTAGCGTGAACTTCTTCTGCTCCCATGGCAAAGCCAAACATACGCTTGGCCCGATGACCATCGGCTTCCGCCTTCTCTAACATCGGGGGGTACATCGTGGTGTACTCGTAAGTCTCTCCATCGATCGCTGCCTGAAGGTTGTCAGCAGTCGAGCCAATACCTCCCATCGCAGCCAGGTGTCCGTGGGCATGGATCGTCTCTGCTTCGGCCGCAGTCCGAAAAAGACGAGCTACGTTCGCGAAACCCTCTTGCTCCGCTTTCTTAGCAAACGCCAGGTACTTACGGTTGGCCTGGCTTT
>JAUWTT010000393.1 GCA_030614585.1 Acidobacteriota bacterium | reverse complement strand
TCGTAGTTAATCGTGCCGAGGTGAAGCGGAGTCTCCAAAGGCTGAACTCGGGCGCTCTTGATGTATAACGTTATGCGTTATATCCTTAAGGGGTGATTCGTTCGTTTAAGTCACGAGAAGCAGAAGCGCTGTTCAAACGCAACCATGCCCCCCGGTTACCTGCTGCAATCGAACGCGCTGCCTTTCGAAAGCTGAGGATGTTGCACCGAGCGCAAACACTCCAAGACCTTCGTGTCCCACCGGGCAATCGACTTGAAGTGCTGAAGGGAGCTCGAAAAGGACAACATAGTATTCGTATCAATAATCAATGGCGTATTTGCTTCCGTTGGAAAAATGGTGACGCCCGTGAGGTTGAAATTGTCGACTACCATTAGAAAGGACAAGTATGGTTACCGCTGAGACAAAACTGCCCCCCCTCCATCCCGGAGAGATCCTCATGGAAGAGTTTCTGAAGCCGATGGAGATGAGCCAGAATTACCTGGCAAGGCAGCTCCGGGTTTCACCGCGCCGAATTAACGAGATCGTCCTCGGTAAACGGAGCATTACAGCCGATACGGCGCTCCGCCTGGGACGCTTCTTCAATATGTCGCCGCAGTTCTGGCTTGGGCTGCAAATGGATTATGAATTGGATGTTGAATCGGACCGACTCGGAGATCGATTGAATACCGAGGTCGGGCGATATCAGAAGGCGGGTTAGATCTCTTTGGGAATTGGGTTTTGGGGCTTGGGAATTCGCGCCGCAGGCGCGCTCAGTAGTCGGCTCCGTCGCGGCTGGCCTTGCAGGAGGCCTGCCAATCCATCAGTCGCGTTTTCATCTGTTCAACTACCCGAGGGTTTTCGGTAACGATATCGTTTGTTTCTCCGGGATCTTCGACGATGTCGTAGAGTTCGAATGACCTTCCCCCGTCACTACTGTAGAGTTTGAATCGATTATCGACCAGTGCCAGCTGGTCTTTAAATTCAAAGGGAATTGGACGGTTCCGGGTCTCCTGGCCGGCGTTGATGTAAGGCAGAAGGCTGGCACCGTCGATGGGCATTACGCTATTGGCAGCAGTGACCTGTAAGACATCGAGGATAGTAGGGAAGTAGTCACTGGTGGACACAGGGACATCCATGGCTCTAGGTGCTGAAATTCCGGAGGGCCAATGGAGGAAACCGGGCACCCGGATGCCGCCCTCGTAGAGGCTGCGTTTCCGCCCGCGCAATCCCTTCGTACTGCCTTGGGTCCGAGCCGTTTGAGTAGCGCCCTCCGGCCCGTTGTCACTGGTGAAGAACCAGATTGTGTTCTGCTCCAGCCCACGGGCCTTCAAGAGATCATGAAGCCTGCCAACCTGCTGGTCCATGGCAGAAATGGCTCCATAGAAATGCTGGATGTCAACCGATTGTTCGCTGTACAGCACACGAAACTCTTCACCGGTTAACGTCGGAAGGTGAGGTGTATGGAACCAGATGACAGCCAGGAAGGGCTCCTCACGGTCGGCTGCTGCTTCTATGAAGGGAACGACCCGATCCACGATGATGCGGGATACATCGCCCTCAAGGTTTCGGGTGACCTTCCGCCCTGGACTCTTCCAGAAAGCGGTTCCAAAGGGTTCTCCAGGTGTCCGGTCCCCAATGTCCCCGGCATCGGCGGAAGGTGTGACCATCGGATCCCAAGTGGGCACTTTGGATTCGGTTGAAAAGCAGACATCGAAGCCGTGCTCCCAGGGAGGAGAATAATGACTGGAATCACCAGGCCTTCCACGGTTGGCATCCACCTCCTCGGTAGTAAGTGTACCCAGGTGCCATTTGCCAAAATGACCGGTGATATAGCCTTCCGCTTTGAGCAATTCAGGTAAGGAGAGCTCTTCCCCTGGCAGGTGTCCCACGTTGGCCGAGAAGATACCGGCCCGCTGGGGATGTCGTCCGGTCAGGCAACTGAACCGGGTAGGTGAACAGACCGGAGCGGCCGCATAGAATCGGTTGAAGCGGATACCGTTTCGTGCCAGTTTGTCGATTGATGGCGTCTGGATCAGTTCATTCCCGTTATACCCCACGTCGCCCCAACCCAGGTCATCGGCCATCATCAGGATGATATTGGGACGCGGAGAAACCGCCGGACGTTGATCCTGACTACTTTCACCCGAGCAGGCTAAAAACGGAACAGCAGGAAGGACGAAACACAGGCTGGATAGAATTCGTAGAAGAAGCATAGTTGAGCCGTAACAATCGTTTTGAGTTCCTAAGATAGCCTCTGGTCAAAGAAAACGGAAGTTTAGAAGAGTCAACAGAGCCGAAAGACGTAGGTGCCTTCTCCCCAACTTGATCGTGAACTTTGTCGTGAACCTAATCGCAGACTTTGTCGAAACCCCGGTGAACACATCGACCAACTTCGCGACAAAGGAAAAGAACAGGCGAAGGGTCTCTGCCACAAAATACATTTCCCGACCGAACCGAAATGCGAGAGCATACGTTACTGTCTGCGAACGGAGAAAAGGAGAAAAGGAATGATTGGAAGGATTTCTGTGGTTTTGTCGTTAATACTTGTCTTGACTTGCTCCTGTGGATCGCAACCGGAAGAAGTAGCCGATCAGTCTCCCATAGGTGTTTTTCAAGAGGCACCCTGCCCGGTGACTATCCCTGACGGATGGACCGAAGGAAAGGAAATCACCTGTGGTTACGTGATCGTCCCGGAACGTCATGCTCAGCCGGATGGACCGACGCTCAGGTTGACGATAGCGAAGATAGCAAGCATTAGCGAGAGTCCTGCCCCGGATCCGGTGGTTCCACTTCCTACCGGCCCCGGTAGTTCGGCCTTCGATTCTTTCCTGGATTTTATGGCCTCTCCGGTGGGTGCCGAGTTTCTGAAGACACGCGAAGCCGTCATCTTTGAGCAGCGAGGCCTCCTTTACTCCGAGCCAAACCTAATCTGTGCCGAATCACACTCCTATTTCGTGGATCGGCAGAGTCAGAATTGGTCAGGGCAGGAGAGTGTAGAGAAGACTGCGGAAGCGTTCGAAGCCTGCAGACAAAGTCTGCAAGATAAAGGAGTTAATCTAGACGCGTTCAAGTATGTCGAGAGTGCCGCCGATCTGATCATGGTCATGGATGCCCTTGGATACGACAAGTTCAATGCTCTTGGTATCTCGGCAGGTACCATGCTGGCACAGCGTCTCCTGAGGGATCATCCGGATCGACTCAGAAGCGTGACGATTAATTCTGTTGCGCCCATCGACCAGGCACTTCATGCTGATTTTCCCGGATTTTCGGCACGGAGTCTTCAACATCTCTTTGAGGTTTGCTCCGCGGATCCCAGCTGTAATCAGGCCTATCCTGATCTCGGAGCGAAACTGGAGAGAACCGTCAAGAGGCTCAATGAGAACCCTGTTATTGTCGAAGTCGATGACCCTCGATCCGGCGGAACATCCCAGGTCATAATAAACGGTGATCGCTTTGCAGAAATTGTATTTGTAAGTGGTTATTCGAATTACTCGGTACCCAGAGTCCCTGAACTTATAACCTTGGTAGATTCGGGGGATGAGCAGAAGTTCTCAGAACTGGCACAGAGTCTATCCGGGCCCGGTGATCGATTCGCCTGGGGTCTTGGTTATTCTGTGTTCTGCTCGGAGAGTCCGGAGATAACGGAAGAGAGGATCACTTTCGATGGGCTTTATCCCGCCTACGAAGAAGCTGTCGCGAATTTGGCCTGGGGTCCGCGAGTTATTATGTCAATCTGTGACATGTGGGGCGTGGAGCGCCTGAGCCCTGAGTTGGGCACTCTGCCCGTGAGTGATGTGCCTACCCTCGTGATGTCGGGCGAGTTTGACAGTATTACGCCGCCTGTAGCCGCGGCGAGAGTTGCGGCCAACTTGACCAATGCTTATGAATGTACGATTCCCGGAGCGGCACACTCCGCCATTGAAAGCGGCCCTAGCTCTTTTTCAATCGCCCTTCAGTTTCTCGAATACCCTTCGAAAGAGCCGGATGTCTCATGTATTTCAGATCTGGGGATTCAGTTTCACGTGCCCGGTAATCAGTAATCGGTAATCGGTTAACGGTGGGCGCGCTGCAGCAACCGATCGCTGAGTAGGGACAGGTTGGTTCCTTCCTGAGCGCCGGGTAAGCAGTAAGCAGTGAGTAGTAAGTGGTGAGTGGGGACGCTGCCTCATCCGGAGCGTTGCGCTTCAGCCCCACGCAAGGCATTGGATACCAATCTGTCTACGTGCTGCCTCCGCGTGCAGTGAAAATCCCTTCGAAAGCCAGGACGCTGGATCAGGTTCATAGCTCATTTGACATTTGTCACTTGACATTTGACATTTGACATTTGTGAAACTTTGCACAGTGTCTCTCTGGTAATTGCGAACGACATCGTTGTAAACTGGCCTCACTTTTTCCCCCACGGGTGAACCCGGGCTCTCCCGACGAACCGAAGGTTTGGTAGCCGGGCGGGTGTCCGTTACTCCCGCTCGTTGCGAAAGGAGAGCTTTCTTAATGACATCGGTAAAACGGTTCGTACTCAGCACATCCGTAGTTGTCCCCGCGTTGCTGCTACTGTCAGGCAATCTCGCTGGCGCCACTGCACCTTCCAACCCTTCCGGCCCATCCGGGGCGGTAGTCCGCGGACTGACATCAGGAATGCCACTAGTTTTCGGAGAGATTCGGGGAGAGGCTTTCGAGGGAACCC
>JAUWTT010000398.1 GCA_030614585.1 Acidobacteriota bacterium | reverse complement strand
CTTTATAGATGACCTCCCGAGCGCCTGTCGTCACATCGATCACCTCAAGGGAGCTTTCAAGTACCCTTTCCTCATGTTCTCTTAAGGATCGGCTCCCCACGGAAACCTCTGAGAAAACAGCCTTTTCGATTCGGTCGGGTCGATGTGAACAGAGCGCAGGCCCCACCAGGACATCCTCCGGCAGATCAAGTCTCACACCACCTGCAGGCTGGAAACCTCTCCCATCTTCGGAAACAAATAAGCTGAACACATCTGGAGTGCGTACCAACCGGACTCGAGCCGGAGCCCTGTGTGCCGCAATCACTTCTTCGGTCAGCCCTCCCGCAGTCCTTCTGTATTGAAGTGAAATCAAACCATCCCCATGAACCATCACGTCGGCATAGGCAGCGTCCGGCTCCAAGCTCTCCCGAACCATCCATCCGCCTTTCCGGTGTGGATCTCCGCCTTCCCCCTCGAAACGAACGGAGCTCTCCAAGAATAAATCACCTTTCGCCTCCCTGAAGAGAAAGTGGAAGGCATCCCGCGTTCCCCAGATATTCTCACCGCTCGCAGAGATCCGGTATTCCCCCCGTGTCGAATCGAATGTCGCCTCACCGGGATGCAACACCTCGCCCACGTCTACGCTCGAAGTAAAGACTCCCAGGTCCCTGGTCCTCGAGCATCCGTTGACCCAGACCGTCAACAGCACAAATGACCCAGCTGCGGTCAATCCAAGAAGTCGCCCAATCTTCATGCCTATCCCCCGATCTGCCCTTCGTCCGGTGCATGCGCTTGTTATGCCGCCGCGTGCTGGGTTCATTTACCCTGACGTCCAGTCCTGCGTGGGCAAAAAGGCGCTTCACGCGTGGGAGGCCGCGAAACCCTCGGTCTCAATCTCCGTGCCGATGAACCTCCCGCGCAGCATGCCCAAACAGCCAGGCCGATCCGACAAACAGCGTGACGAAGAACCAATTCACGACTCAGTCAATGAGTGCGAAAGCCTTCTTCATTGCTTTTGCCGTTTTGGGCACAGCCTGGTCAGGCGGTAGCTTGCGCAGTTCCGCATCGAACGGCTCGGCTCGTACAGGGCCGTCATAGCCGATCTCAACCAGTGCATTCAAGAATGTCTTCACGTCAATCACGCCCGTCGCCGCGGGTAACCTCCGTACCAGATCCATCTGCTCTTCGAGAGGAATCCCTTCCGGGGCATCGTTCAGGTCCACAGCGACTATGTCGTGGTTCTGAAGTGTGAGCAGGTCTTCGGCAGTCTCACCGGCGGTGTACCAGTGCCAGCTATCCAGGACAAAGCCGACGTTGCTCTTCCCAATTTCTGCTAGTAGTTCTTTCATCTCGGCCATTGTGTGAATGAAGGCATATCGCTTACTCGTCCATGAAGTCTTTGGTCCGACATACTCCAAGCCCAGACGAATCCCATGATCATCAAGGATGCCGGCAGCTTCACGAAGTCGGGTCGCATGGAGCTTGAAGTTCTCCAGGTAGGTTAAGTGGTCATGGTTCGGCATGATCCAAGTCCCGATTCTGGTAGCGCCAACGCTCTCGAGTGCTGCCGCGACCGCAGGAAGTTTGCTCAGATCTTCCCTGAACTTCGCATCTGTCTGGCGAAACTGCACGGGTAATCCCGCGGCCCCAAAAACCAAGTTCTTGCTTGCTAGCGACTTCCGGACTTTGTCCTTTTCCGCATCTGTCATTCGAGCCAGATGCCCGCCGTTTGGGCCAACTGATTCGAACCCATAACGTGCCGCCAGATCGATCGCTTCGAACTGGTTCGCTTTAACTCCGATTGCGCCGCATACAAGATCGATCTTCATCTTTCTGCCACTGCTCGCCGCAGAAATAGCAGACCGATTGAGCGTAATTCCACCCACTAAAGCACCACCAAACTGAAGAAATGTTCGTCGGTCAAAGCTGTCAGATATCATTCTGTTGCTCCCTTCCTTTCGAATTGCTGGTGTGGGTACTCCAACCAGCACCGATTTCACACGAGCTCAGTTCTATTGACAAACCTAAAGTGAATATTCGGTGTTCCCAGACTAGGCTTTCAGCCACCGTTTCAGCACCTGCAAGTCTCTCTGCATCGCCGTGAAAATGTCTTCTCTGCTTAAGTCCGGTTCCCGGGAACCGCGCTCAATGCCACCCAGGGGATACTCGTAATGCACCGATATCGGCCCGGAGAAGCTCTTCTTTAAGAGCTTGAACAAGGAGGGATAGTCTGCCAGTCCCTCACCCAGGGGACAGTTCTCGACCTTACCGTTCTCCGCCCCTCCCCAGCGAAAATCCTTTGCAACCAGTGTGTGTACCCGACCCTCAATCAAGCGAAAATCTACAGGCCAGTTAAGGGCCCCTTCAACCGTAGCATGCCGCAGGTCAAACTGACTTCCAATCAGTCCGGGAGAGATCCCTTCAGTCGCGTTCCACAGATCCCAAATGGAAGCCCCGAAGTAATTCCTTCCTGCGTGGTTCTGGTAATCCCCACACACTCCATACTTCTGATTGAGTTCTGCGAGCTTCGAGAGTTCTGTTTTTGCGCGCGACAGTGTCGCTTGCACAGGTTCATCGTCGCTATACCGATAGTACCCAAGTCGATAGTAACGAATGCCCAGAGAACCCGCTGTTTCGAGAATTGCCGAGGTGTTCGGATCTTCAGCGTCCGTGATTGAGGTAGTGATCATGGGGACTGTCAACCCGGCCTTACGAATCTCTTGTACCGCTTTGGGAAGATCATTGCGCACGCGCTCAGGAGGTATGTGACCTCCTGGTCGAACTGTTAGATCGACACCATCAAACCCTACCTTCGCAGCAAACTCACCGACCCCTTTGAAATCAAGCCACTGAAGGTGCTTTGAAAACACGCAAAGCGTGAACCTGCTTCCCGCCGCTGCGGACCAAGTTTTACCAGCATTTCCCAAGGCCACCAACGATGGGATGGTAACCAGATTTCCAACAAAGCGACGCCTGCTGATTGTATGTTTCTTCATGATAATGTCTTTCGAAATATAGTTGAGTTATCAATATCTTAGAGAGTATATTCTAAACTATTTCTGGAACTATCCAAGGCTCCCTGTACGAACGCTTCAGGTACCCGTCCGCTTCCTTGTCTCCGACGAACCCTTCCGACTCAGGGTCGATCGTGAGCTTCCGGCCACAACGGTAGGCGATATTGCCATAATGACAGAGTAGGGTTGAAAGGTGTCCTTCTTCGACATCTGCCGCTGGAGTTTCCCGAGTTCTCAAACAGGTGAGGTAGTTGTAGATGTGTTCCTGATTGGGAAATCGTCCCGGCTGGGTCCGGGTGGGCTTGCCATCCGGGCCGAAGACCTGCCAACCCCCGCCATGTCGGCTGAAGAACATCTGGCCCTTGGTCCCGTATACCTCAATTCTGGTTCCCGAGAAGGGCCAAGCCGGCAGGTTGTCGGTATCCCGCATTTCCATCGGAGTCTTCTTCATGTAGGGGGTCCAAAGCGTCTGCTCGAAAACCATGGTCATGCCCGGGAAATCCCAGTTAACGACATGAGTATCGGGCGTTTCCTGGTCGTCCTTGAAGTAATAGATGCCCCCCGTGGACTGAACGGCAGTTGGGTACCGCACACCTGCCAACCAGCGGGCGAGATCAATCTGATGAACACCGTCGTTAATGATATCTCCGCCGGAATAGGCCCAGAACCAGTGCCACGCATAATGGAATTGATTCTCGCTGAATGCCCGTTCTGGAGCGGGCCCCAGCCATTGATCGTAGTCCACTCCCTCGGGGACAGGACCGGTTGGCTTATTCCCAATCGGGTTGCGGTTCTTACTGTTCATCACTCTGACAAAGTGAATATCACCCAGTTTCCCAGATCTTAGATACTTGATCGCTTCAAAGCAGTAGGCGCCGCTACGACTCTGCGTGCCTACCTGGACAATGCGGCCATATTTCCTGGCCGCCTCAATCATCTTTCTTCCCTCCCATATGCTGTGGCAGGTAGGCTTTTCAACGTAGACATCCTTCCCTGCCTGGCAGCACCAGATCGTCCCGAGGGCATGCCAGTGATCCGGGGTCGCCAGGACAACTGCATCCAGTTCCTTGTCGTCGAGAATCTTTCGGAAATCCTGATGGCAGACCGGCGGTTTGCCCGTAATCGCTTCAATCTCCGCGCTTCGTTCGTCGAACAGCCGGCTGTCAACGTCACAGAGATAGGCGAGATCAACATCCTTACGCTGAGCGAACCATTTACTCAGTTGGCGGCCGCGGCCCCGAATCCCGACCACTCCTACTTTGATTCGATCGTTGGCACCGAGGAGCCTCCCAACTCCGGAAACACCGACGCCGACTGCAGCCGCGGACTTGACTGCCACTTCAGCAAATTCCCTTCGTGTCACTTTCGTCTTCACTGTTTCCTCCGAATATAGGGTATGGTTTGCGGACCTTCCGGCAGCACACAGACCTTCGCTTCCGGCCCCCACTGTTCGAGAACATCTTCCACTTTCTTCTCGATGCTCGCAATCGGTTCCAGATGGGCTGCCCGCACCTGGTCTAGAGTCAGGGAGGTCGATTTCAAGTAGACATCAGCCATCAGTTGTATCTGCGCTTGTACCTGCACCTGCCACTGGTCCTGACAGGAGAAACCGGGTGAACCGATCTTATCCAGGAGTTCCTGCGGGCT
>JAUWTT010000338.1 GCA_030614585.1 Acidobacteriota bacterium | reverse complement strand
GGTAGCGCCCAGCCTCCTGCGGATCCGACCTATTCGAGGAGGGACCGTGTGGTCCGGCTCCTCTCGTACGAACCTGAGACGAATCTGTTGAAGAAAGGACGGATTCGAGGAGATCCCCAGCCACATTTGGGTCAAAGACAATTACATCACCGATCCAGTGAGCATTCGTATTGGTAATCTCTCCGACTCTGTCGATCAATTCCTGGACGTCAGTTGGTCTTTCGATTGAAAACGGTCCGACAGGCGTCTCGAACTGAGGTAGAAGGACGGAGTACTCCAGACCGACTTGACGGTTGGCGGCGATTAGTGCCTCCTTGGCCCGCATCCAGACCCGCGGCATTGTGACGGCCCCCAAGCACTCGTCGCCGCTGATACGATTGGAATCTTGCTGACTCGACATCATCCCATTCGTAGTCGGCATCCAGACATTGAAAGTAAGAAGCAGGACAGGAAATATATGAGGTAAACGCATTAGTGGATTTCCGTTTATCTTAAGATCCAGAAGACGTCTCCATGACAGCCGAGTGGAGGGGGAATGAGAAGCTGTGCTCTTTCATTAAGGTCAGATGATTTCCTCAGTCGATTTCCGCAGCCGGCACTCTATCTGAATTGAAGCCTGGCACGTGGCAGGTGACTCAAATTCCCTACTTCACGAACGAGGCTTTGCTGTGGTTGTAACGAAGTGCATACACGGCTACGCTTCCAGCGTCACTGCCGCTTCTGTCGCCCAATACCATCAAAATGAGATTATGCTCCGGATCGTAGGTGAAAGCCCTGTTCTGCGCGGCAATACTGCGCTGAGGTACCCCCACCGGCGAGGGGATATTGACGCGGTACCATGCGTTCTCACCTACCCGGTAGACATATACACCCGCATCGTCAGACTTGCCGTGTGGATAACCGCAGGTGAAGAACACATCTTGAGAAGGTATATACGCTGCCTCTCTTCTGCAGACGGGGGCTTCACCTCCAGGGAGATTCGTCGTATTCGGCTTTAGTTTGCGCCACAAGCTGCGCCCAAGCTGAAAGGACCAAAGCTCGGTTCGCTCAGGTCCGCCACCGTGGAGGATCAGTTGTTTCCTTCTGGAATCGTAGACAAGGGCGGTCATCTCGTAGAGGTTCTGGGGCCAAGGCCCGTTCTTGGAGAGCTTCACCCATTTCCCCTGTGCAACATCCAGCAGGAAAGCAGCGTTTTCCTTCTGTGGCAGTTCCTCGAAGGGAACCTCTTCCATGCTGTTCCCGGTGTCCAGTGCACCCCAGTCGTAGTCAACAGCCATAACACCTCTGGGAGTAGTCACCGTCAGGTCCAGTCCCGGCAGACCTGAACAGAGCAGTTGCCATTCAGCGCCCTCAGGATCAAATAGCCAGGTACCCCATTTCGAGTAGCCGGATCGCGTGAAATTCTCCCCCTCGCCGAAATCGGGGTTGCGAGGCTCGCAGTCGCTCAATGGCTCAGGTTCATAGCCGGCAGTCAGAGCGATCTTCTTCATGTTAACGATCTTGTCGCTGACGGGATCGTAGGCGTAGACCTTACGCCCGTGGCGAATCCAGGGAGCACCCCCGAATGTGACTCCTGCCGGATTGATCCCCTTGTCCCAAGCCCGCTCTGGGTACTCGGGTATTACAGGGCGGCTGATCCAGGTATTCGCCTCAACGTCATAGAAGTCATAGTCATTACCTCCGTATCCACAGTGGCCTCCGCCCCAGTAAATGATCCAACCGCGTTTGGTGTCAAAGGAACAGGAACCCCAAGTACGCAGTGGCGCCCTCCGGCCGGGATTCTCCAAGAGTACCCATTCGTTCTCGGGCATTTCCCGTAAACGCTTCAGCTGGTCTGTCCTACGTTCCGAATCCGGCTTGGTGCCTCTGGTCGCTTCCGCTTCCGCTCTCTTGCTAATCTCCTGCTGAGCTGTCGAATTGTGTTCTTCGTCAACCAGACCTTCCTTTTCAATCCGGAACGCGTAAGTCGTTCGGACCGAGTAGATTTCGTTGCATGTCATGGCATCGCCTTCGGGCTTGGTTGACGTCGTAAGAACGATAAGACCTTCTTCCGGCACCACGTCTGCCGTTACATGCCAGCCCTTCGGCACTTCACCTTTCAGCTTGAGCCACCTGTCTCGAGAGGCATCATAGGCCCACATATCAGTCAGATCCTCGCGATTGTAGCCCCCGCCAACGATCACCCATCCGGAATTCGGATCAAAGACAGTGAAGTGTCCCGCCCTGGCCGGAGGGCAGCCCGTCGATTCGGATTGCCTCCACTGCCTGGACCGTGTTTCGTATATCCATGTGTCGGCTCTGTAATGGCTTTGAGCGTCGCCGCCAAACAGGACCATGACTTTGTTTTTGGAATCGTAAACGTGGCGACTCGCCATTCTCGGCGGTGGCTCGATTCCCGCCTCGAGCCGGCGCCAGGTTTCATTTGCACAGTCATAGAGCCAGGTGCCGGTATAGCCCACCACCTCACCATCGGGTCCAGGCTCCGCTACGTGGCCGCCACCCACCAGAACCATTTCGTCGTTTTCCGGATCATAGGCCAGGGAGCCTCCCGTCACTGGCGGAGGAGCGGTTCCTTCAGCAATGTCCGACCACGACCGGCTTCCGATCTCGTAGCCGAACGTTCTGCCACCCGTAAAGAACACCATACGGTCCCGGTTTGAGTCGTAGGCAACCTGGTCGAATACCAGATTCAGATCAGGCCGAAGCGCCCCTTCTCGTTGTTTGAGTTGAGGTCGGCTACTCCCCGTTGCCATCCCTTGATAGCTGGAAACCATATGCAGCGGCGGCAACTGTCGACTCCACTCTTCTTCTTTCTCGAAAGGCAAATGGTTTTGCCAGCGACCGACGGCGGGGTCAAAGTAGACCAGGTCATATTCCGGTGGTTCCTGCAGCGGTGACTCGGGATCACCATAGAATTCCGTCACATGACCGACGAAGCCCCACTGAAGGAAATAGCCGCCACTGTTGACAAAGCGAAACGAAGACTGCCTTCTTGCACCATTCTCGTCACGACTGATCATGGTCCATGTATTGTTGGGGATATCCAGGCCGCCACTTCCGCAGGCGGTAAGCAGAAGAAGCACAATGCCGAGGCTCACGATAATTCTGTTCTTCATGAGAAGTTCCCTGGTTCACCGGCAACTGACGGTTAACCGCTCTTGTAAACTGAAAGATTCGGTCACTTTTCAGAGATATTAATCCATTGCGCCAAGGGACACAAACAGTCGTGCACCAGAATCGGGAGATCCGAACTGATCAGAACATAGCCTCCTGCCTGCTCAGTCGTCTCCGGTATCAGTTCGGTCAATAGCGGAGAGATTCGAGAGCCCCGGCTCCTCCTTGTATCTTCTCCAACCACAATACTCCTGCCTCAAACTGTCATATCTTTTTTGCTCGCCGTAGGTGAAATCAAGCCTAGCTCATATTGCTCAAACCGAACGAAGATATCGTGGAAAGTAGCAATCCGCACTTGACAAGCGGTACCGGGGAGAATATAGCTTTCCCCATTCGTTCCTGAAAATTCTAAAGCTTTCGAAAGGAGCAGAAGTGGGAATCAAAAAAAGTGGAGCCACTCGTCGTGATTTCTTTCGCCAGAGTGCCGTTGCGGCCGCCGTCGCCCCTGCTGTGCTGGGTTTAGGGGGGGAAACCTTCGGGCAGGTCGGTAAAAGCGACCTGCAAGTAGGAATCATCGGAACGGGAGGACGCGGAAGATCGGAACTGACCGCCATTGCGAAGGTCCCTGGAGTTCGCGTGGCTGCAATGTGCGACATCAGTCCGGCAGCTTTGGAAGAAGCCAAGCAAGTTGTGGCGGAGCATAAGCCGGACACCTACAGTTTTCATCGAGATCTGCTGCAGCGAGACGATCTGCAGGCGGTTTTCGTCGCTACACCACCTCAGCTGCACCGAGAGCAGGTCGTAGAAACGCTGAGGGCGGGGTTTCACTGTAGTGCAGCGAAGCCCTTGGCTTTGACGGTGAACGAGTTGAATGACATTGAACAGACCGTCCGCAGTACCGAGAAGATCTTACATGTGGACCAACAACTGCGCTATCGACCGCAATATCTCCAGGCCATGAAGCGCATTCATGCAGGGGAGATCGGAAAAGTCGGTTTCATACGAGCTCAACGATACAGCAATTGGAGCGGCAAGATTGTGGAAGGTGACTCCCAGAAGAGAAAGAATTGGCTTTACAGGATCGAACAGTCAGGGGACACCATACTCGAGAATCAGATCCACAATATCGATGTCATCAAT
Source organism: Acidobacteriota bacterium (assembly GCA_030614585.1). Classification (GTDB taxonomy): domain Bacteria; phylum Acidobacteriota; class UBA6911; order RPQK01; family JAPXNP01; genus JAUWTT01. The sequence goes on along the minus strand of JAUWTT010000338.1, from coordinate 996 downwards.
TGGATTATGAACGCCCACCCAATTCGAGCTACCGGGTTGGGAGGCCAGAACATGATCGAGTGGGAAGGGAACGATCTTCTCGACAACTACGGACTGACCTTTGAGTATCCGGACAATCGCTTTGCCGTCTTCTCGAAAATCAGTTATGCCGTATCAGAATTAGGGGGAACCTTCATCCATGCCTATAGTGAAAAGGCCGGCGCAGATGTCAGTTACGACGGTCCGGTCACTTTTTATTGGAGGCAAAAGGGGAAGCAGCCTACTGTGATTGACACGCAAAACGTCGACATGAATCTATTTAGCGTACAAGCGTTTTTCGAGGCGATCCGCAAGGGCCGGCAACCCTTCACCGATGTCGAAGTGGGCAGAGATGCGGTTTTGACGAGTCTTCTGGGGAGGAAAGCGATTTATGAAAGGCGTACAGTTGAGTGGGATGAACTGCTGAAAGAAGGTGCACCGCCGCTGCCTCCCGAGGCTCGTTTCGTTTAGAAAACACTTGATCGTAACTCTGTGAAGTGCCCTGCAATATCGGGCTTTTGCCGGTTATGAGACTTCGTCCGCTGATTTCTTGACTCATTGAAGTCTTCCTTTTTTCTTTCATTTCGAAAAACACCAGTCGACTACTGCTTCGACAGTCTGCGTTGGGGTGACTCTTAGATTGTGGGACAGGTTTTTCCAAGAAAAGACTGAACGTGAAAATTCCAGTTCCTCTTTGATTAGAGTCTGGGATGCCGGCTGATTCATTTGATCTCGTGGTTCCACCAGCGCGACTCGTCTGGGGGCAATGCATCCGACCAGGTCGGGAAGATCGTATGCAGCTAGTGCACCGGCCACGAAGGAGGAAAAATCCACCTCATAGAACCGGTTCATCGCGACTGATCTGTAGGAGATTAGAGAATCGACCACGGCTACGTTTCGAATTGAGGGATCGAAAGCGGCAGCATGAAGAAGAGCCGGCCCCGCCTGGCCAAAGGAGATGGCACCGATTCGATCTTT
>JAUWTT010000373.1 GCA_030614585.1 Acidobacteriota bacterium | reverse complement strand
GGGAAATGACGCCACCTTGAGCAGGATCTGTTGCAGCTACACCCCCTCTAGGAAACCCGTAACCAGAATGTCCATCAGGCATACAGTATGCGTGGCCGACGATTCCAGGGAGAGTGGCCACGTTGGTCACTTGATCGAAGACTGCGTCGTCCATGCTCTCCACGAGTTTTCTGGTTCCTACGATCCGTGCCGGGACCTTCATCCCCGCTTTGTAGGAAGGTGCGATCTCCCAGAGCGTCTCTGAAAGCCGTCTCACTTTTGCTGGAATTGCCATTCCCACTCCTCCCACCGAAAGCCACACGCCTCGAGGGTTAACTGCACCCGTAGCGCTTGATTCTCGACGAGTTGGAAGATCGTCTCAGATCACCCCGTGGATCTTGAGGAAACCTAAGAATCTCTCGTCTTCCATGAATCCCTGGAAAGCAGGATCAGTCTTGATTCTGACAGAATCAGACAGTCCACCCGAAAAGGCCTTACCCAAATAGCGAAGGCAGTGATCGAGATTACCCAAGTCAGCAAAGACGCGTGCCAGTTCAAAGTACTTCTCTGGGCTCAGCTCTTCCACGGTTGAGTACGACAACTCCAACATGTTTCCCCTCTCAAAGAGCCCGGGGTCCACTTCGAGGCCTTTCTTATAAGCTGCTCGAGCTTCTTCGCTTCTGCCTTGCTGAATCAGAACATATCCCAGGTTCAGGTAGAAGTGTCCGACCAACGGGTCGAGGTCGATCGCTTTCTTGAACGAACGGGAGGCACTCTTATCCCTATGTTGGGCTAACTGGATGATGCCTCTGGTGTTGTAAGCGTATGGATACTTTGAATTGAGGCCCAGGGATCGGTTGATCGCACTGGTTGCCTGAGGGTACATCCGAAGCTGCGAATATGTGACGGCGAGCTTATTGAAGATGACTTCGTGGTAGGGATTCAACTTACTTGCTTCAAGATACTTAAGCATCGCAAGATGCTCCTTACCCTCCACAAGCAGCTTATCTCCCGCAGCCACCAGGCGAACAGCCATTATCTCATCCTCCTGGGGGACCGGCTGTTTGCGAATGGTCTTCGGACCACAGGCAACGAACAACGAGATTGCCGCAACCATCAGGATCGCGGAACCAAGCTTCATAGCTGCTTTTAGTTTAACATGCCAAATCCTGTTTACTACTCCGGAAAAACTGCTAGAATCCTTCTTTTAGCTTTATGGATGACCGAAGAGAAGCCCAAGAGGCCATTGAGAGTGTTCTGGGTCTTATAATCGACGAGTGGTACGGAAGGGTCTCGAGCTATTACGTCACTGCCGAACGTCTGGCCGAAGAGAGTTCCCCCGATCAGGAAGAGGAGCTGAAGAAGTTTCACGATGAGAACGGGCATCGAATCAAGTTCAGCAAAGACGAGCTTGACTTCACTTACGGACTCCGTTCTTTCTGGCTGGATGATGATTTACTGATCGAAATCAGCGCAAACAACAAGGTCGAAGACTTCGACATCGACGAGTTCCAGGAGAGGCTGAAGAATCATTATCTGCAGGCAGGTAAGCACCTATTGCCAACTCCCTACGAATTAAAGTCCCGTTCGTACGATGAAGTTTTCGAACTGGATTCGAACTTCGAGGAAGCTTTTTCGGTGGAGGTGCGCAAAGGAAAAGCGGATATCATGCGGCTTTCGTTCCGACTGAATCCGCAGCTTCTCCCGAAGCTTGCGTCAAAACCGGTAGCCTCTAAGACGTTAGTCGAGAACTTCTGCGTCACCCCGTTTCGAAACATCTACGCTTCTGTGTATCGAAGTTCCTGAGGCTGTCGGTTGCACGGCCCTCGGCAAGACTCGCGGGCGACAGAGGTTGCTCGTCAACCTGTGTCTGCACCTCAAGCCCTTTTCAGGCAAGTCTGCTAATGAATGACAGCCGGCTTCATTGATTCGATGAACCCAACGGTCTTCTGTAGATATCTCTCTGTATCTACCATGTGTATGTCTACGTGTCCTCCGCCTCGGACACACCAGAACTCCTTAGGCTGCGAAAGAGCGGTATAGAGTTCTTGTCCCTGCTTGAGCGGCACGGTTCGATCTTTGTCGCCATGGAGTATAAGAACCGGGAATTGGTGTCCCTCCAGATATTCCGCCGTATTGAAACGATATCGGGAAAACGGTTTAAAGGGCCTCAAGTGAGGATAGTGTTCAAGCAGGGAAGACTTACTCGGAAAGGCCGTCTCAAGGATAAGGCCATCCGGAGGACTGGTCCTGGCGGCATAGGCAGCCACACAACTACCCAGCGACCGCCCCCAGTAAACCAATCCCAACTTAGGATCTCTGAAATTCGCGTTGAAATAGTCAACCGTGGCGATCGCATCAGTGTAAAGCCCCTGCTCTGAGGGGGCACCCGTACTCCACCCATACCCTCTGTAATCCACGGCCAGCACCTGAAGTCTTTGACGGTAAAGCATGGCGAGGATCTCGTTGAGGATACCCAGATTTCCACCATTCCCATGAAAGTAAATCAGACTCCCTACTGGATTGTCGGGCCGGAGATGCCACGCACACAATCGGACGCCTTCATCAGACTCGATAAAACACTGGTCATAAGGAATCCCGTAATCAGCTGGAGTCTTCAAGATATCTCGCGACGGTCTGAACACATAAAAGCGCTCCATGTGGGGAATGGCGTACCACAGGATCAAGAAGAAACAAGTGACAGCGCCCAGTATCAACCCAGCCAAGAAAACAATCGCTAACCACATAGACCTAACACCCGACTAATCCATCCCTCCCATCCAACTTCGAACTTCGAACTTCGCACTTCCATTGCGGGTTGCCCTTTTGAGTAACAGACCCGTAAGAACCTGAGCGCTAAAGCTCCTGCAGCCGATCCGGACTGAAACCCTGGAAATCTAGAATCACAAGATGAGGTGATAGCGTGTTGATTTCATCCTCATCGTGAGTCGTTGCTACCGCCACGCATTTACTGCCGGCACTGAGAGCAGCTTTGATTCCAGAAATCGAATCTTCAAAAACAACACAATCTTCGGGTGGTAGGGTAAGCAACTCCGCCGCTGTCAAAAAGGCTTCGGGATGAGGTTTGCCGTGCTGCACCTGATCACCGGTCACAACGGCGCTAAACCTGGAACGGATCCCGAGCCCGTCAAACACCATGTCTACGTTTTCAATGGGGCCACTCGTCGCCACGGCCATGGGTAACCCTTCCTTCTCGAGAGACTCCAGAAACTCGGGCAATCCGTTGACCACTGCTTCCTGCATCTCCGAGTGTATGAGTTGGCGGTAAAGTTCTTCCTTTCTATCCGCGAGGCGATCCGCCTCTTCTTTTTCCAGGCGACGTTTCAGGAGAGCCTCCAACATATCCCAATTCTTCCGCCCGAAAACAGACTGAATATCTTCTCTCGTCAGTGACTTGCCCTGCTCTTCTCCAAAAAGCCGGAAGGCTTCGAGATGATACTCAACATTATCGAGGAGAACTCCATCCATATCGAAGATGACACCCTTGATCATCCTTTGTCTCCGTTCAGTTGGACCCATTGGTCAATGATGGTTGCTATGTTCGAGGCCTGAGATCTGTCATTCACAAACAGGTGATCTGCGTCGGGAATCGAGACCAGAGCCTTCGGATAGTTGGCTGCTTCGAATAGTTCCTCCGCACTGGACAGGGGAACGATTCTATCGGCCGTACCGTGAACAATCAACAGCGCCTTGTCCCACGAAGAGACTGTTTCTTTGAGGGAATGCACCTTAAGGTCCTGTACAAATCTCTGGCTGAATGGGAGTTCCTGTCCCCCGACGCTCACTGAAACGCACCCCTTGTCCTGCAGCGCCTGCCAACCCTCCTCGTCCAACAGTCTCGTAACCCTTCCCGGGTCATGCGATGTGCCCAAAACGACAACAGGCTTCACCTCGGTGAGCTGCCCAGCACCAAGAATGGCGACCGTACCGCCAAGAGAATGCCCCAGTAACCCGGCTACCTTGTTACCCCGGTTCTCCAGCCAGTGCACCACCTCAAGCAGGTCCTGAACGTCAGTCGAAACCGTTGAATCTCGGAACTCTCCTTCGCTGTCGCCTAGTCCAGTGAAGTCGAAACGAAGGACACGATAGCCCTTGTGAACAAGTTCCTTTGCGAGCCAGACCAGCAGCTTGTAGTCCTTAGAACAGGTGAAGCAGTGACAGAACACCAACGTGCCTTTAACTACGGATCCTTCGGGGCTGTGGAGGGCCCCTGACAAGTCGAGACCAGTATGTCCCGGAATGGCTACCTTCTCTGTTTTACCTCGCATCTTGATCATCCTTGTAAGTCACTATTCTACCGACTTTGCGTACTTTGCGACTTGGCGTGAGACGAATCGATTTCACGCAAAGGCGCCAAGACGCTAAGGGTCGATTCGATGACGAGCATCCTCCTTCGCTCTTCGAGCTATGGAGGACAGGCCGAGCACTGCTGACTACTTACTTCTTACTTCATACGGGTTACCGATCACCGATTACCGTTTACCGATCACCGTTTACCGATCACCGTTTACCGATCACCGCCCCCCCTCGGACAGGGTTCTCCTGAAGGCAACCTACAATAGACACGGTGTGTGTCCAGCGGAAGGCCAAAGGAGGCGAGATGGCACACAACTTCACAGAGGGGGAGGCCCACAACATTGTTGTAGCAGCCCTGCACAGAAGACACGAGATTTCCCCCGAGCCCCTGCACGGCATAGGCCCCTGCCTTGTCCATCGGCTCTCCACTGTCAACGTAAGTATCGATCTCTTCATCTGAGTAGGCCTCCATGTTCACCTTGGTCGCCACAGAGAACAATGAACGCCTTCTACTACCCAAGTCGAGCAAACAAACTCCGGTAACTACACGGTGTGTTCGGCCCCCTAGTTCTTTCAATATCCGTACCGCATCGGCGTGATCTGCAGGCTTCCCTAAGATTTGCCCGTCGAGATCGATCACGCTATGAG
>JAUWTT010000263.1 GCA_030614585.1 Acidobacteriota bacterium | reverse complement strand
GGTGGGGCTTTCCAGGGAGGAGCCATGATTGGTGGAGCCCTGGTACTGGCCATCTCGGCAGGTCTTTTGCATCGAGTCCTTGAGCATCAGGGAAAGCTTCGGGCCGGGCTGGCGATGGGTCTGGCCGTGTTTGTGGCAGTCGCTGCCGGCACCGCTGCCGTCAATGGACAGATCCTGCGTTATCCGCCGGCTTCAGCAGGACTCTGGATCTTACTGGTAGAGACTGCAGCACTGATCTCCATAGGGTTAACATTAGGCGCCTTGTTTTATGGTGGGCGGCCGCCTCAAGGGTCGGCACAGTCTCCGGCCCGGGAGTTCGACCGTGAATGAAATTGCTTTCAGGCTTTATCTTTTGGCAGGTGCCTCCCTCGTTGCGATCGGGTTTTTCGGAATCCTGGCTTCTGCCGAGCTCTTGAGAAAGATCCTGGGAGTCAACATTATGGGCAGCGGGATCTTTCTGATTCTGGTTGGTCTTGCGGCGCGGACGACTGATCCGATACCTGACCCGGTCCCACACGCCATGGTTTTGACTGGGATCGTTGTTTCGGTCTGCGGGACTGCCCTCGCCCTGGCTCTTGCAGACCGCGTTCGGGCTATGAAGGCCCGGGAAATGCTCGATGAGGAGGAAGAGGAGTGAGCATTTCTCCGCATGCTGCGATAATCCTGCTGATATTGGGACCTCTGACCTTTGCAGCCCTCGCCTTCTTGTGGCCCAGGTACTGGCGCTGGTTCTGTTTCACATTGGCCCCTTTGCAGGTCGGCGCAGTGGTGAAACTCGCCTTGGAAGTCTATGCCTCAGGTCCAGTCAGGCACCATGTTGGTGGATGGACGGCGCCGCTCGGGATCGAACTGCGGGCAGATGGAATGGCCGTTGTGCTACTGGTGATCACGGCTGGGATTGGTCTGGCCGTGATGTTATATGCCTCGCGGTATTTTGACCCCGGACCGGGGCAGCAAAGTGCGGAAGGAGCCCGCCGCCAGAAGTACTTCTGGCCGCTCTACTTTTTTCTCTTGGCCTCACTGAACGCGCTGTTCCTTTCTGCAGACATTTTCAACCTGTACGTCACGCTCGAGCTGATTGGTTTCTCTGCGGTGGCGCTGGTGGCATTGGCCGGAAAGGGACCGGCCTTGACGGCTGCCTTGCGATACCTCCTGGTGAGTCTGGCAGGATCGCTTTTCTACCTCTTGGGGGTGGTTCTAACCTACGGGACGTACTCTACCCTGGACATCTCTCTACTGGCGAGTCGCGTAGAGCCCAGCTTTGTTACGTGGGTAGCACTCGGCTTGATGACGGGTGGTCTGCTGATGAAGGCGGCTCTGTTTCCCCTGCACTTCTGGCTACCTCCGGCACACGCAAATGCACCTTCCCCGGTTAGTGCGCTGCTTTCAGCACTGGTGGTCAAAGGGGCCTTTTGCATTCTCTTGCGTCTGTGGTTCGAAGCCTTCGCCTCGATGGTCACTCCCGCCGCGGCCAACTTTCTCGGCTGGCTGGGGGTGGCAGCGATCATTTGGGGATCGATCCAGGCCTTGCGACAGCCTCGACTTAAGCTGCTGGTAGCTTATTCGACAGTTGCTCAGCTGGGGTATCTGTTCCTGGTCTTTCCTCTGGCTTTGTCCGAATCCTCCGGCTTCACGGCCTGGAGCGGTTGCCTCCTTTTTCTGGGTGCTCACGCATGTGCTAAAACCGCCATGTTTCTTACGGCTGGAAACATCCTTCATGCGGCCGGGCATGACCGGATACGTGACCTCGACGGCATCACGCACGTGCTGCCGCTTTCGGTGTTCGCTTTCGCGCTTGCCGGAATCAGTCTGGTCGGCTTGCCACCCAGTGGTGGATTTGCGGGAAAGTGGATGCTGCTCAACGCTGGGGTGAGCCAGGGTAAGTGGATTTGGGTAACCGCCATTCTGGTGGGAAGCCTGCTCGCTGCAGCCTACATTATGCGTGTACTGAATCACGCCTTCACCCGCGTTCCCGAGCCCGACATTCCAAATCCGATACCTCCGGTCATGGAGTGGACCGGTTTCACCCTGGCTCTGCTGGCGGTCGTACTCGGGTTCTTTGCTCAGTGGCCCGTTGAACTCCTGCGCATCGGATCTCCCTTTGTGAGTGTGGTCCAAACGGTGGAGATGTTGCCATGACAGCACACGGCCTCCTGCTAATCGGTATCCTGCTCAGCTCATTCGTCACGGGAATCATCATATTCTTCCTCCGGGAGGAGAGCCACGCATTCCGGACGCGGCTCAATCTCGCGGGCGCTGGTGTCAAGCTGGTGCTGGTCGCCATTCTGATCTGGGAGGTCTATCGGCATCCCGGGCCATTAGGGACGATTCGCTGGACCATGCTGCCGGGTATGGACTTCGCTTTGGGGGCTGACGGGACTTCCATCTTGTTTGTCACACTGTCGGCCATACTCTGGTTTCTGACCACGATCTATGCCGTTGGTTATCTTGAAGATTCTCCCCACCGGAGTCGGTTCTTCGGGTTCTTCAGCTTTTGTGTCAGCGCGACAATCGGGATTGCACTCTCCGCGAATCTGGTGACCTTTTTTATTTTCTACGAACTGCTGACGGTTTCGACTTACCCGCTGCTGGTGCACCGGGGTACAGCGAAGGCGATGCAGGGCGGCAAAGTCTATTTGACCTACACCTTGATTGGTGGCGCCGTTTTGCTGCTGGCAGTTGTCTGGTTGCAAAGTCTCGCGGGGCCGGTTGAATTTGCGGAAAAGGGCATCCTGAGTTCGCTCGCCGAGAGTCACGGGTTTGAATTACGTATCATCTTCTTCCTGTTCATTGCTGCGTTTGGCGTCAAGACCGCATTGGTGCCACTGCATGGCTGGCTGCCGAAGGCGATGATTGCACCTGCTCCGGTCAGTGCCTTGTTGCATGCTGTAGCGGTCGTAAAGGCGGGAGCCTTTGGGATTATCCGAATCGTATACGACGTTTACGGAGTCCAAACAGCCTCGGATCTGGGCCTGCTTCATCCACTGGTGATATTGGCCTGCTTTACCATTCTTTACGGGTCCTTGAGGGCTCTGTTCCAGGATGAGTTGAAGAAGCGGTTGGCCTATTCCACGGTAAGTCAGGTCTCCTACATTGTACTCGGCACAGCCATGCTTGGGCCTCTGGCAGCCACCGGAGGATTGGTACACCTGGTTCACCAGGGGATTATGAAGATTACGCTCTTCTTCGGGGCGGGGAATTACGCCGAGACCCTTGGTGTCCATCATGTCAGTGAAATGAATGGGATCGGCCGGAAGCTTCCGCTGACAACGATCTCTTTCAGCATCGGTGCCCTCGGCATGATCGGCCTTTACCCTTTTGCCGGATATATCAGCAAGGCGTACTTGAAGAGCGGAGCTATCCAGGCCGGAGAGGAGTGGGTGACCTGGGTGTTGTTAACGAGCAGTTTGCTGAACGCCGGCTACTTCCTCCCCATTCTATATCGTGCCTGGTTCATGAAGCCTCCGAAGGAATGGCCGAAAGAGAGGGCGTTTGGGAGGTGGGAGACCCATTGGATGCTCCTGGTTCCTCCGCTGGTCACGGCGATCCTGGTTATATATGCCGGGTTGTTTGCTGAAACCGGCTTCACTCCACTTGCCTGGGTGAAGCTGATTGCCGCCAGGGAAAGCGGTCCATAACAGTCCAAGTCGAGCCCTCCCTTGGGGAGGCCTCGACTTGTATAGGAATGCAGTAAAGATAGGGGAGTGGTATACCTTGAAGACCTTGTGCCGAAATAAAGAAAACCTCAAGACGAGGACCCCAGGGTTAAAAGGCTTGAATCGAGACAGAACTGAGCAACTACAATAACGAGAATCAAAGGAAGGTGGATCTATGAAACTGATGGAGAGACTTGAGGTTTTTCAAAGAGAGGTTTTTCCCGAATATGAGCAACTCTTTAATACGTTGGCCAAGAGCCAATCCCCGGAAACTCTTGTCATAACGTGTTCAGACTCGCGAATTGACCCGGCGTTAGTCACCCAGACTAAACCAGGAGACCTTTTTCTGATCCGCAATGCAGGGAACATTGTTCCTCCACATGGGAAAGCCGGCGGAGAGGAAGCAACAATTGAATATGCCCTGAAGGCTCTGGGAATTCGTAACATTGTCGTTTGTGGCCATACGGACTGTGGGGCGATGAAGGCTGTTGCCCACCCTTCTAATCTCGATACCCTTCCTTCTGTCGGGAAATGGCTGCAGCCAATGGTTGACGCTCTCAATAAGCCGGATCAACATGGTGCTGAATCAGAGGGTGATTCTCAACTTCGCGAGATTATAGAACAGAATGTCTTACTGCAGATCGAGAATCTCAAGACTCATCCCGCAGTAGCGGATGCGTTGAGCGAAGGGAAGCTACATATCACCGGCTGCGTTTACGAAATCGAATCCGGGGACTTCTATTTCTTTAGTCCAAAGAAGGAACAGTTCTTGCCCCTCAGCGAAGTCGAGCGGGATGAGGTGCGCATGGGCAGCTTGTAGCCATAGCCCGGCAAATTAACCACAAAGTCACGAAATCACCAAGAATCCATAGTGCTTTTGTGATTTTGTGGTTAATTTGCCAGACCCTTGATTCTTGGTGCCCTTGGCGTCTTGGTGATGAGCCCCGAGACCTTTTCTACATCAAGTACCGGCCATCCACAGGTGTTACTGGAGGTGGAATTTCGGTCTCACCGATCTGTTCAAGCAGGTTGATCTCGATCGTGCGGATGATGCTCAACATCGGTGTGTCAGTCGGCTCGCCCTCAAATGGATTCATTAGTGTCTCTCCAGCCCGAAATATCAGGCGGAAGATCGTCCCTAACAAAGTTGCATAGAGTATCGCCCAGTACCCGGTTTGTGCACTCAAGGCCATGGGAAACACCAGCATGAAGACCCAGATAGAAGCACGAACCAGTGAGGCATAGTAGACGGGAAATACGGTGAGTTTGATCCGTTCGGCCATTCCCATCGACGTACTGAAGCGACTCAACATGTCGTTTAATTGGGCCATCCTTATCACCTCGATGTGGCCCGAGCGCTCCGCCGCATCGATCTCTTCTCCCTGACACTGAAGAATTGCGTTCCCCGGGTGAGAGATGCCGTCGATCCGGCGAACGTCTGACTCACTTAGAAAGGCGAGGTGCTCCTTCGTGCTCTTTTGCCTCAATTTCTCCTCGACCGCGTACAAGAACCCGATATGCCGTCGGACCAATCGAACCTGGATCGCCGCTACTTCCGTCGGGTTCTCCGACGTGTTGAACATCGTCAGTACCATCCGGGCGAAGGAGCGGGAGTCATTTACGAGAGTGCCCCAGATCTTTCGTGCTTCCCACCAGCGGTCGTACGCCTGTGCATTGATAAAGCCGATAAAGAAGGAGAGGGCTGTTCCGAGCACGGTGATGACGGTCAAAGAGATCTTCAGGTAAGGGTGAAGAAGCTCGAGATAAAGGACCGTAACCAGGGTAACCTGCAAGAGGGCGAGTAGTTCGATCTTCCACTCCGCTGTGACAATCTTGAATACTGTGATTCTCTTTGTTATATACATCGTTCCTTATCCGGGAATGTTGCCGTTACCCAGGAGTGTCAGCAGACCGCCAAAGTGTCCGCGCGTAATCATACCAGAGTCAGATTGATAGTATCCGGGCGAATATCCAAAGGGAACACGGTATTGAACCTGCGGCAAGTGTCGGCGAGAACAGTGGTAAGGTCGAGTGTCGTGAGAGGCTGGGCGGAATGCTCAATTACTACTATCGACCTGCAGCTTGGAGATGCGGTACCAGTTGCAACCAAAATGAACTAGAATCTGATTTCCTCGCGGGTATAGCGTCTGGCGAGGGCCGCCTCCCCAACGCGACGAATCGCCAGCACGAACGCCGCGGTACGTAAATCAACTTTCTTCTCCCGGGCCACGTCGCGCACGGCAGCGTACGAGCGCCGCATGATCTTGGAAAGTTCGTCGTTCACTCGCTTCAGTTCCCACCGGTAATGCTGGACGTTCTGCGCCCACTCAAAGTAGCTGACAGTTACCCCACCTGCGTTGGCCAGGATATCGGGAATCACCGTGACGCCACGC
>JAUWTT010000423.1 GCA_030614585.1 Acidobacteriota bacterium | reverse complement strand
CGTAGGAGTTGTCACTGCATTCAGTGATTCACCGCATTAATCTAACAGCTGTTGCGTTCGCCCATCGCCAGCCCCCACGCACTTCCCGCTCTCGAAGAACGAGTCGCTTAGCGTCTTCAGCATTCCGCGCTTCGACGCGTGGTGTCATGACACGCGCCCGCGCGCGATCATCACGCCGAAGGCGACAATCTTCGTCTTCGGCCCAAATCTCGACGTTCCAGATTGAGTCTCCTGTATTCATTCTATTTACTCCTTACCGTTGCTCCCGAATTCCCTGGCCGGCCGTGCCACAGTCTCCATTGACACATACAACCCGTTTCGGGATGCGGTTACTTGTTAATCTTCTCCCTTTACTCAAATCACTCGGAGATCGTCGGTGAAGAGCGCAGCGCCTGAGTGCGCGGAGCATCTAAGCGCCTATACATTGAGCTCTTCGAAGCCAGGCGAGACTTCCATCGCAACCATCATCTCGAACGACGACGCAGCGGGAACACAATCATGAACGAAGTACCGTTGCAGAGCCGCCGTCGCTCATTAGCGGCAAGACAGGGGAAAGCCAGAAGACCAAGAAGTGTCTAACTTCAAAATCGACGCCTCCCTGACATGAGCAATAACCTAATCTTAGCTCTGATTCACCGAAAAATCCAGCCCGCATTTCTTGTAGGCAGGGGAAGAAAGGACGAATTCCCGTTGTTTGTTGGTGTCCGGCAGCTTAGAATCTTTCAGATAAAACAGGACTTACTCTGTAACGAGCAGCAGTTTCGTGACGGACAAGCTTTCAAGAATTGGAGGAATCGATGAGAAACGCTTTTGCAGTAGCTTTGATTGCAGGTCTCTTTCTTTCGGTTGCAGGCACCTTCGGCGCTGACGATGTCAACGTGACGGGTAAGTGGGACCTGACAATAAGCTCCCAGCGAGGGGAACGGACCAGTGCCACCCAGTTCAAACAGGATGGCGAAGCATTGACTGTGATCATGCAGGGCAGAGATGGTCAAGAGCGCGAGGCGAAGGGGTCCGTAAAAGGAACCGCCATTGAGTGGTCGAGCACCAGGGAAACTCCGAGAGGCGATATTACAATTACCTTCACCGGAACAATCGACGGTGATGCTATGAAAGGGGCGGTCGAGTTCGGGACTTTCGGCTCCGGTGATTGGTCCGCCAAGAGGACCGGAGAAGAGTAAGATTCTGTTGCGCAACTCGCAACAGACCAAGCTCGAAGTCCGAGGCAAAAGGCCAAACCACCAAGACACCAAGAGCACCAAGAAACACGAAGATCAGCGGTTTTACCTTAGTGTCCTTGGTGTCTTGGTGGTTTGGCCTTTAGGCAACAGACCGTAGAGGTCTCGTATTCTTCGTTTCTCCTATTCAGCAATCTTCCCATACACTTCGATCCAGTCCAGTCGGGAGCAGGCATCGCTTGCTCCGCCGGGCATCAGATCCGTGAAACCAATCTCCTTCACTTGGGTGAGGTTGGGCACTGTGACTCGTTTCTTCTCTGAGACCCGATTGATGTCGAGCTCGCGCCACTGGATCGCTTGAATAGAGAACTCCTGAACGGTCCAGTCAGAAGTTTCTCCGGCGGACTTGTCACTCACAAGCCAGGTGTCGTCTGCCAGCCTGACGATCAAACGCAGATGGCGGAATCCGGACTGCTTGGATCTCCACCTGATCTTCGCGGGTCCGGTGAGGTCGATCGTCTGATCGTTTAAACTGAGGCTGACCGCCCAGTTGCCCGGACAAGCCCCTGACCAGACATAGTAAGGATCGTTCTCTATCCAGTCGTGGTGGCTTTTCTTTGTTCCGAACTGCCCTGGCCCATAAATCGAGACCTTCAACTCTGGATTTGCCACGTGCCCCTGACCAAGTGGAATCTCTGCCGGCGACTCCTTCCAGTCTTCGCGAAATAGTAGCTCAGGCTCGGCAGCGGAAAGCCAGCCTCCTAGAAGTCCAAGAATCAGTAATGATGTAACCATATTCTGCAATCGTACCGGAGCCTGAAGGGACAGGCAATCAGTTGAGAGTTTTGGTTGCCATGGCAGTTGTCGACGGCTACATCGGTGAAACCCTGGACACGGGCGTGCCACCTGCGGAAGTTCCAAGACCCAAGAACCAATTCCCAAGGATTCTTTCGCACTTTTACGCTGTGGTTCGTTGCTGATTCGAAACTCCTCCTCCAAACCAGCTGATTGAGTCTCAACTTGGGAGTTGGAAGTTAGGAGTCGCTGCCGCAGCCAGTGGTCACTGGCGGCCCAGGCCGTTATCCGCGGTAGACTTCGTCGTGTGAGCCGACGTCGAGCAAGATAATCTCGTCGGCCGTGAGGCGGAGAATCAGCACAATGCGATGGGAGTAAGTCAGACTGACAGCGTGTTTATCGCGATGGTTCCCCTTGAGCCGGTGAAGACGCAGTTTCGGCGCATGTGGGTCCAATTCGAGTTGAAGGAGAACATCCTCGAAGAGCCCTGCAAGTTCAGGATGGCGACGCAGGAACTTACGGGCCTTGCGTTCGAAAGTCGCGGTCCAGACGAGCGTGAATCTTGACATCGGCTGATCTCCCAATGCTACTCTTCAGACACGCGGGCCTTGATCAGCTTCTTTGCGTCGCCACGCCGCACACGGCCTTCGCGAAGGTCCGCCTCAGAAGCGGCCAACCGTGCCTCGGTGAGATCTTTCATCAATTCCTGGTAATCCTGCTCCGACATCACAACGTACTGGGCCCGATTGCTCTTCACCAGGTGCACCGGCCCAGCTTTAAGTGCCTCGTCCACAGCCGTCATGCCCCGGCGCTTAATCTCCTGCACAGGTATGGTGCTCATTGTAGACTCCTTATAGCACTCTTTTATAGACTACAATACGCACATCTTGCCCAACAGTCAAGGGCAGAAGAAAACAGTGTCCCCTACTCCTCGAAAACTACCATCTCAAGGGCCCTTCAGACTGTCCCTTAAATCCCCCTGGAATCCGGGAGTCAGAAGCCGCGTATTCTCTGGCTCCCAGAGCGCTGATTACTGTCCCATAAAACATCCCTTTTTTGGATAGACACTTTGATTTACTTGTTCGCACAACTCTGATCGCCAGACAAGACTCTCTTCACAGGTCGGTTCAGGGTTGTGCCTCATCGAAGTTTGATTTGACGGTTCGCGTTCATGAGTTGGGCGCGGCAACCTGAGAAATCTGCTGGCACAGTTTTCGAAATCCTCCCCTTCTCATCTGGTGTTGGACTTCCCTTCACAATGGGGTATTGCCTCTGTCTCCTCTGCAAGTTAGCATGGAAGACAACGGAGGGAGCGGGGAGTGATTGGTCAGGCAGTCTCCCATTACCGCATTTTCTAGAAGGACAAAACCCCGCCCTTTGCAGCATTCGGGTTAGAAGAGAAGACAACTGATGGGCCACGATATCAGTTCAAAAAAGGGGCACTCCCGCACGGCCTTGTTCTTGTTCTTTCTGATCTGCGGTCTTCTGGTCTTTCTGGTCAGCATGACCTATTCGCCAAACATTCCGGACGGGATTGAGATCGCGGTGAGAATGGGGTTCTCAGCCGTCTTTCTAGTTCTGGCGCTGATGGCGCGTCGCAGTGAGCGGTTCAATCCCTATTGGCGGGTTTTCTATGCTTTCTTCGTGGCTTCTCTGGCCTTGATTTTAAGCTGGAAGTTTGGCGGCTCTCTGTTGGAATGGCTGAATCTGGACGTCAGCACCCCGCAAGGCATCGCTGTAGCCAAACTCTCTGAGACTCTCTGGCTGGTTCTCCCAATACTTGTACTGATCAAGCTCTCTGGTGCCGGTATGGGTTCCATCTACCTCCAGAAAGGCAGGCTCAAACTGGGCCTGACCTTCGGTGTAATCGGTTTTGTAATGTTTGCCCTGCTGGCATTCCCCATTGCCGAAGGGTTGTTCAAGGGCCAGGAACTCGGCTTAGCCCGCGTTATTCTGTGGGTCCCTTGGATCTTGATCTTCGTTCTGGCAAACGGACTCAACGAGGAGTTGCTGTTTCGAGGGCTATTCTTGCGTAATTATCAGGGTCTGTTTGGATCGCGTTACGCCAATCTGTTAACTGCCATTGTCTTCACTCTGGGGCATGTACAGGTGACGTACACGCCGGATGTTCTTTCGTTTCTGGTCATTCTGATGGTTTTGGCTTTGGCATGGGGGCATTTAATGCTGAAGACGGATAGCGTTTGGGGGTCCGCTCTGTTTCATGCCGGTGCTGACATCCCCGTCGTAATCGGGATCTATTCGACCTTGTCTTGATTGACAGGGCATTCCCATTGCCCCGCCTCGAACACAGCGTTAGCATAGAGCCATAACCCGGAGGGTGCCATGATCGGACAGACGGTCTCCCACTACCGGATACTAGAGAAACTCGGTGAAGGCGGGATGGGCGTGGTGTACAAGATCTGCTGATTGCGCCGTGTCAAGGCGGCGGAGGGGCGGTAGGAGGATCAT
>JAUWTT010000107.1 GCA_030614585.1 Acidobacteriota bacterium | reverse complement strand
TATTTGTTCCACGGTGACTATGCCGGTGTCGCCCAGGCGTGGTTGGAGGAGCGTTATTCGGGTGCGACAGCACTTTTCGTGACCGGCACGGCCGGGGACGCAAATCCATACCCAAGAGGAACCGTTCGATTGGTGGAAGAGCACGGAGCCGAATTGGCAAAAGCTGTGGACCGGGCTCTCACGGGTCCGTTGAAACCGGTTACGGGTCGACTTATGACTGCTTTTGAAACGGTACCAATCGAGTTTCAGCCTCCACCGGACAGGAGCGAATGGAAAACTCGACTGGAAGAGTCCGATCCGTACCGCCGGAAGCACGCTGAGTTTTTTCTGGCTTTACTCGACGAAAAAGGCAGCATCCCGGTTGAATACCCGTACCCCATTCAGCTCTGGGGTTTCGGTGAAGACCTTCTTCTTGTGGGTTTGGCAGGTGAGGTAGTTGTGGACTACGGAATCCGCCTGAGAAGAGAATTTCCCGAACGAAAACTATGGGTAGCCGGTTACAGCAACGATGTATTTGCCTATATTCCGTCAGCTCGAATTTTGGAAGAAGGCGGCTACGAAGCGGAAGGTGCAATGATCTACTACGGCCAGCCCGGTCCCTTTGACCCTTCAGTAGAAGAGATAATAGTGGACAAGGTTCACGAGATGAGTGAAAGGCTGGCTCTGGCCGCGGGAAGCGATTATGAGCAATGATCTTTCCGGGAGAACCTTTCATCAATTGTTCATCAGCTGAAAGAAAAGGAAACAAATGAAAGTTGCGGTTATCACAACTAACAAAGGTGTAATTCGAGTGGAGCTATTTGCCGACAAGACTCCGAAGACATGTGAAAATTTCGAGAAACTCACGAAAGATGGCTTCTACGATGGTCTCGCATTCCATCGTGTCATTGACAACTTTATGGTTCAAGGTGGCTGTCCTTTGGGCACGGGCACCGGAGGCCCCGGTTACACGTTCGAAGATGAGTTCCACCCTGAACTGAAGCATAGTGGCCCCGGCATCCTGTCGATGGCGAACGCCGGTCCAAACACGAACGGGTCTCAGTTCTTCATCACCCATATTGACACTCCCTGGCTCGACGGCAAACATTCGGTCTTCGGTAAGGTTATCGAAGGCCAGGACGTTGTAGATGCTGTCCGGCAGGGTGATGTGATGGAAAAAGTCGAGATCTTGGAAGAGGAATAGGGACTGGGGACTGGGAGCTGGGGGCTTGGGGCTGAGATGCCGGATAGGGTTCGACGAGAGACGTTAATCCGGGATCAACCACTAAAGCACGAAATCACCACAAAGATCTTCTTGTGTTTTAGTGTTTTTGTGGTTAGTCCCCCAGCCCCCAGCTCCCAGCTCCCAAACCTTACGCCCAGGTTCTCGGCTTCAGCTTTCGCGCCGAGGCCAGTCTCCATACGATCCTTTTCTTACCAATCGGTTATCTCTATGTCGTACCGAACCGCCTCGGGTTGCGTCTGGATGACCCAACCGCTGTCAATTCGCGTGACCTCGGCAGTGCCGAGGACTTTTCCATCTACATCCGACTTGCTCACGGTAATCCCGGAAGCCGTGGCCACTCTCGATATGTGAGTGCGAACATCATCCCACCCAAATTGTCCTGCGGGTTCGGTAATGGTCAACTCGCCCACATCCTCAATCGCAGAGATCAATAGACCTGTCCCGGACTCCGGAGGTCGGACAGCCACACTCCCTGAGGTGGAAATCCCACTGAATTTCCGCAAGATGCCCCTTCCATCGAGAAAGATGTATGCCGGTGAAGCGACAAAATCACTCCGAGCGTCTTCAACTGACACCGAACCCTCAAAGAAATCATCTCCTTGGAGAGCAAACCACCCAAAAGGAGGCAGCACGAACTCCTTTCCTCCGTTTTCAACTGTCCAGTCAACGCTTGTGTTTCCGTTCACCCACACCTCGAGGCCGTTGGAGTAGCGAGTATAGAGTTTCGAGTCACGCCAGACTCCGTTGAGCAAGGCTTCTGATGAGGTTATCAGTCCCGAATCAGACCCGTAGAGGATTGCCTCAGGTTCCTCCATTGCGAAGCGGCTCTGCAATTGCTGCATCATGTAGTAAGAACGGCAAGTTTGCCGAATCCCATGCGTCTCTTCGACCAGCCAGCCCATATGGCCGTAGGCAATCGTAGTAGCAAGGAAATGATCGATGCTTCGTTGGATGTTGGCTTTTGAGTCCCAGCCCTCAGCGTCTCTGAAGAACCTGCCAGTCCACGGTATGCCGATGTCAACGCTCAACGGATGCATTTTCAACAGGTCAAAATGAGGAAGCAGTGGATACTCGCGATACTTCAGCTCACTGTAGGTAAGACCGTAGTTCCCGGTTGCAAGGCCGGCGTAAAGCCACTGGTGGTGGCCTTCGGACCAACAGTGGTGGTCGTATACCTCTTGATCGTGCAGTAACAGTTCTCCATAGGCATAGAAGGTTGCAGCAAACGTGCCGGCTCCCGGAACCCGGGCATCGTAGTCGGTGCGATCCCACGGAGACACGGCCGTATGGACATCGGTATAGGCAGCATTTGACCCGAACTTGCGACGAACTTGCGGCGCTAGTCTACGGTCCATCTCAACTGCGAAAAGAGCTTTGGGCGAGTAGCATCTCGGCCAGGCAGTCACCAGATCACCGGAAGGGCGTCGCATGACCATGTCTATGTCCCAGTTGGAATTAACCGGTGCATAGTCCGTGTAGTTGGTATACAGGCCTGATCGCCAGCCCAGGCTCTTCTGAGCCTCGACATATTCTTGAAGCGCCTTGTCGCCCCCCTTCCCCGGCGAAGCGATGGTTCTAAAAGTGAAACTCTCACCACCATCGCGCCAGGCAATCTCGTGGTTACATTGGGTCAGCATCTCAATCCCATAAGCACGCAACCGCCGTGACCGCTTCATCTCCTCTTCGTAATTCTTAGGCCCCCAGGTCTCCTGCCAGAGACGCGAACCCGCCTTCTTGCCTTCCTTCGCTGGTGGGTTGGGAATGTCGGGCAGAGTCTCCTCAAAAAGGGGAGAGAAGGTCACGAAGAACCTCTCGAACAGATCGTTCCGCTCACCATCGGTCTTGGGAAGGTAACGCACTCCGCCATTGAGGCTCACTGCATCCTCTTTGATTTCATCGGTGGCGTACGGCTCGGAAGCATTCGAAAGGTACCAATCCATCCACACTGAGGCGAAGAACGGTTTAGGCCCATGGCCCATGAGCACGTTGAGGTGGTGTGACCCGTAGTTAAGAAACGGGATCTTGATCAATTCCGGCTCTCGGACTTTAGTCAACCGTCCGTATGAAAGCCCTGTCGCATGACCTCCTCTACAGCTGAAATCTACGACAAGGCTCTTCTGCCAAAGCCGGATCGACGATTCGACGGTGACGTCTTCGCCTTCGTGAAGTCCAGACCACTCAGCCCGAGCCACATCTCCATCGGACCAAGCACGAAGCAACCGGAGTCCCTCTAGAGGTTCAGAGAAATTGGGCCCGGCATCCACCAACGCGGTTGCCACCGGGATACTGTTCAGTTTGACGATGACAGGGCCCCAATACTCCCCGCCCGGCTCAAGACAGTATTCCAGACCGACGTCCCTCCCCTTGTATAGGAATCGGAAGCGACTCCCCTTCTCGGTATGCAGCAATGTACTCGAAAAGTCGCTCTCCTGATTGTCGGGCAGTATGTTTGTGTCCCGGATTGGGAAAGGCAATTGTCCAGGGCCGGTGTTAGCTCCAGGAGATTGTCCTTTGAAAAGGTCGATGCCTCTTTTTGGGCTCGATCCAAACGAGAGCTCTCTGAACTCTTCACGGTAGAAAGCCAAGTCTTCGAAGAAGATCTCGCGGTTCTCTTCATTAGCCGCGCCGCCGACCCGAATACCCACAAACTGGAGTGGTGAGTTTTCAAGCATCTCGGGAGGAAGTACCTTGTGAACCAGCCACCATTCTTTCCAACGAACCTTCGTCATCTCCAGAACGTGGATTTTCTGGCCCGTATCCTTCAACAGCAGGCTGATCGTGACCTGGGGAGTTGTAGGATCGGGAACCCAGGACCAGTTGTTTCCATGAATCCATATTGACGCAGCCGTGATAGAAGAGAGAAGACTGATCGGTGCAGCAGGCCTCAAAGTAAGGCTGCTCTTCTCCGACTCTCCCCTGTAAGCAAGCTCCGCCACGGGCGAATCCCACAGCTGTTGTTTTCGGGAGGTGATGAGATTGCCGACCGCTCCCGAATCGAGCTCAAGCGTCCATCCCTCGAGATTATCGAAACTAACGGTAGGGTGACGTTCCGGCTCACGCCCGGCCAGTACCATTTCATAAGGCCTTGCGCCAATGGCTCCATTTGGATCAAGAGGCTGTGCCGATACAATCTTCGGGCCTCCCTCAGCTGTCGAGGACACAACTGAGCCGGTAGCACCCGCGCACACCAGAACAATGAAACACAGAGTCAACAAACGCCACGAAATGCCCATTCCTTCCTCCCTTTCTGACGACACCAGAACACGGGAGATTGGACTCCCGAATCGCCCAACGGTTCAGAATCATGCGTGACAGGCGCTAACGAATCTCGAATTCCCGCCTTAAGATCTTTCTTTTCCCGTCGCGCTCTACTTCAACCGTTAGCACCGGATCTGACCACCGGAACCTGACCTTCTGCAGGAAGCTTCCGTCATCAGGATTCACCTCAGCCTCAGATCCGTTAATCCTCAGCTGTGCGTCTTTTTCAACAAAGCCATAGACCTTGGCAGTCGCCGGGCCCGTTTGCAGCTGAGTGTTACTTGAGGGGTCAGTGGCCATTAAGATGTAAGGCCTCTGATCGATTTCCGCGATGTCAATCGCAATGGCCTGTCGAACCGAGTAAAACGTTTCCGGATCTGTCACATAGTCGGTCAGGCTTGTCACCAGTTGACCGCAAAGTTCCCTGCTCCGAAAATCGGCAGGAAAACGGTCCTGAGCAATGCCCATTTTCTGCATCAGCTCACGGGATTTGTTCTCGAGCATCCATAGGTACTCGTAGTCTTCCATGCCTTCCCTCAACATCTCCCAGCGAAGCGAACTCATCGGCCCCTCTTTGCCCGGATAGATGATGTGCGAATCTCCCGGAGGGTACTTGGGAGCAGGGCCAAATGGATCTTCCCAGCCGTAGGTTAGTCCCCAATGCAGAAAACCTTCGGTGCCGGTAAAGTAGTTCATCCAGTGAAGGATCCGGGTCTTACTCAAGTGATAATCCAGGAACCGGTTAGCGTAATATCCCCAAGGAGAACAGCAAGTGTAAAACCAGAGTTCTGTTCCGCCTGCCTGTGCTCGCTTGAAGTCGTCGAACCAGGTAGCCACGTTTTGTGTGAGCGGCACCATGATATCGAGGGTGTCTTCGTATCCGGTTGCACTAATGGCGTCTATGGTCTTGGCCTCGGGGATGTTCTCGTGAACGAATCGAGAAATCGCCTTCCACTGAGCCATGTTATGGAACGAAGGCTCATCCGCCACATGAATGATGGTTCTCTCGAGCCATCCCTTTTCTCTCAGATGCAGACGAAGATTGCGCAGCAGAGCTTCCATCCCCTGGTCGCCAGGAAGAGAGACTTTCTCTCCGGTTTTCCGATCAATCGGTTCTATAGGGTAAACCAGTATCTCCCTACCCCGCCTACCTTCTTTTCCGTGGTGAGCAATGTGCTTGATTTCGATTCGGTCGGCGGTTCCCGCGTCGAGGAAGGTCTGTACAAACCGGTCAAAGTTGGTGTAGTCGAAGCTGAGTTCGCCATCCGCTTCTCGATAGACCTTGATAATTTGCCAGGGCGTGTAGATCACGTTATGGTGATGCTCGGCAAAGTCTCGAGCGTACCGCCCCAGTATTTTCCAGAATTCCTTTGAGAATGCTTCAACCTGGTGAGCACGGGTAATATGGCTAATTTGAAACCAGTTGGTCAGGAATAAATGCCGCTCATCGGGAAGCTCAAACGGGAAAACCGTCAACTCGATCGGCAGTTCGTAATCCCCCAGGGAGGTCTTGATCTTTGTTCGGCCTCGAAACATCCCTTCACTGGTTCCTTTCGGAACTCTTACGGTGATCCAGACCGGCTGAACTTGTCCCGCTTCGACACTGATGCTTCGATCCTCCAGCAGCGGATCCGGGCAATCGAAAGGAGCCAGTCGCAACAGTTCTCCTTTCGGAATGTCCTGATGTGCCCCACACTGAGCATCAGTTGTATTCCGCTCGACCGGGACAAAACCAACGAAACGCCATTGAAGCGCGGCTGACGGAATCAAAGAGCCGGTTTTCGCGTTGACCAGATCCGTGAACTCGACAGAGTCTATTTGCAGCTTCTCCCCGGCCCGGATGACGAACTGTGCCGACTCAAATTCGTTCGAAGCACTGGCAAGTTCTATGCTCTCACCCTGCCCCTTCATCAGCTTCGAGTCCTTGAATACTTTCTCCAGTGGGTTGACGACGAATACCTCAACCTCTCCGGCGTACAGCAACGGTTGCCAGACTACCGCCATGAAGCAGAGGGCGATCCATCCGGCCATACTTCCTCTTGAACTCCTCATTGTGTTCACCTCTTTCTATTTGCAGCTCCTATTCAACGATTCCTCTGGAAACCTCAGAGCACGGATTCAAACGCTCCGTAGACATCTTCACCGGTCATCGGTTTGATGTTGTAGGACAGAATCCGTTCCTGTCTTAACGTTCCTTCAAGGAGATCGCCAAGGGCGGCTCCTCCATCAATCAACAATTGCTTGGTACACGAGGTTCTTAAATCTCTGCCTATAGTGGCTACTTTGTGGAACGTCCTGAATCATCCAGATGCAGATGAGCTTTTCTTCCGGATCAATCCAGAATGCAGTCCCGGCCATTCCACCCCACCGAATTTCGCCTTTGGATCCAAGAAACCCAGTGACCCCAACAGAACGCCTGACAGCAAAACCCAACCCAAAACCCTGCCCGGGACCCGGCAGATAGAGGTCTCCCGGGGCGACTTCTTGACTCAGGTGATCAGCAGACATCAGTTCGACTGTCTTCCTGCCGACCAGGCGCACACCATCAAGTTCACCGCCATTAAGGATAAGCTGGCAGAATCGAGCGTAATCGTACATGGAAGACACGAGCCCGCCCCCGCCGGATTCAAAGACCGGCGGTTTGGTGATGTCAAGAAGAGAGGCAGGATAATCTTCGGTCTTGGGATCATAGCCCTGAGCAGCCCGGTGCAATTGGCTTTTCGGGATGTAGAAGCCTGTGTCATGCATTCCCAAGGGTTCAAAGATCTCTTCCTGAAAGTATGCACTGAGTTTTTTGCCTGAAACTACTTCAATTAAACGACCCAGCACATCGGTCGAGTAGCTGTATTCCCAGCGCGTTCCCGGGTGAGCGATCAAAGGAAGTTCGGCAAGACGATCCACCCCGGTTCGCAAATCAGCACCACGCATTTTGGCCTGGCCCGCAATATAGGCCTTCCTGACAGCAGTACGGTTTCCAAAAAAACCATAGGTTAATCCAGACGTGTGGCGCAGCAGGTCTTGGATCGTGATCGGCCGTTGCGGCGACTCCAATCCCACGATCTCGCTGTCGTCTTCGTTAACAACTGCCACCTTCACATTCTCGAATGCAGAGATATACTGCTGTATTGGATCCGTCAGAAGGAACTTTCCTTTTTCCAGCAGCATCATGACACCCAGGCTAGTAATCGGCTTGGTCATCGAGTAAATGCGAAAAAGGCTGTCTTTTCGCATCGGCGTACCGGTCACCTTATCCTGATAGCCAAAAGCATCCTCATAGACGATGCGCCCGTTCCGCATAATCAGAAGTGTTGCCCCAGGCGTCTGCATTCTTGCAACTTCCGCCTTGAGGAATTCGCTAAGGAGTCTCAATCGAGCAGGCGAAAACCCATTCTCCTCCAGTTCCGCAACCGGCAAAGCTTCGCTGCGTTCGGCAACAACCACTGTACTCCCGGCTATGAGAATCGCCACGAGAACCAATTTGGGAAAGCTCAAGAAGGTTCGAGTAGTACTTACGGAGTGCTTTCTGAGATCGGCGATATTCACGTTTCCTTCTCCTGAGAAGAACGACACAACAGATCAATCACTACAATAACCCGCCGATACCCAACCACCGATTATGGCACGCAAATACTGCCGCGTACACACCTAGCCCCCATGGTCGAGCAAGCTTATAATTCCCTCAGCTTGTTAGAAGGAGTTGACCTATGCACATCCATTGCCTGAGATTCTTAAGAGTCTTTCCCTTGCTGTTGATTCTCACCCACTGTGTCGTCGAAATCCCGGAGGAAGCTGAAGAGACATTTGACCTGGTCATTTACGGGGGCACCTCCGCTGGAGTTGCGGCAGCGATCCAAACTTCGCGCATGGGCGCGACGGTAGTCTTGATCGAACCCGGCAGCCATCTCGGGGGCCTGACCACAGGAGGACTGGGCTGGACCGATTCCGGAGACAAATCCGTCATCGGTGGTGTTTCTGAAGAATTCTATCGCCGAGTCAAACAATATTACGACCAGCCGGACGCCTGGATCTATGAGGATGCCTCGGACTTCTCCAGATACCGGGCTGACGAGGACACCATGTGGACGTTCGAGCCTCGAGTGGCCGAGTCGATTCTTGAGGCTATGATCGCGGAAGAGGACATAACGGTAATCCGTGGTCTTCGCCTTGACCGAAAAACCGGCGTCACCCTGGAAAACGAACGCATCGTTTCCGTCACCATGGAGGGCGGTAAAACGTTCACCGGAAGAATGTTCATTGACGCTACCTACGAAGGTGATCTTATGGCTGCTGCCGGCGTCTCCTACACGGTTGGTAGAGAATCAAACGACCAGTACGGAGAAACTCTCAACGGCGTCCACAAGGCAGGCGACATCCACAACCACCGTTTCAGCAAGGCTGTGGATCCGTATGTCGTGCCTGGAGATCCGTCAAGCGGTCTTGTGCCCAACGTGCATGGAGACGATCCGGGTGAGGAAGGCTCCAGTGACCGCCGGGTTCAAGCGTATTGCTTTCGCATGTGTATGTCGAACGTGGCTGAGAACCGGGTCCCCTTCCCCAAACCGGAAGGCTACGATGAGAAGGAGTACGAGCTGTTGTTGCGGAATTTCGAGGCAGGGGATCTCCGACTTCCGCTGAAAATCGACATGATGCCAAACGGAAAAACGGACACGAACAACAGGTGGGCTTTTTCCACCGATTACCTTGGGATGAGCTATGACTATCCGGAGGCTTCCTACGAAGAGAGGGGCAGGATCATTGAAGCCCACGTGAAGTACCAGAAGGGCCTGATGTGGACTTTGGCCAACCACCCCCGTGTTCCGGGAGAAACTCGAGAGCAGATGGCCCCGTGGGGCCTCGCCAAAGATGAGTTCGTCGATAATCAAAATTGGCCGCATCAGATCTATGTCCGTGAAGCCAGGCGGATGGTCAGCGACTACGTCACGACGGAACACGATTGTCGGCGGGAACGGGTGGTGAAGGATGCTGTGGGAATGGGCTCCTACAACATGGATTCGCACAATGTCCAGCGCTACATTACGCCAGAGGGTTCGGTTCAGAACGAAGGAGATGTTCAGGTCTCCCCAGGCGGAACCTACCTCATCAGTTACGGTTCAATTGTTCCGAAAAAGGGAGAGGCACGGAACTTGCTCGTGCCGGTCTGCCTCTCGTCCTCCCACATCGCCTACGGGTCGATCCGAAT
>JAUWTT010000406.1 GCA_030614585.1 Acidobacteriota bacterium | reverse complement strand
GTGGCAGCCCAGAATGATCCTGATAAGGAAGAGTGGCTCCAACTCTTCAATGGCAAGGATTTGGACGGCTGGGACGTTAAGATCAAGGGCTATGACCTGAACGATAACTTTGGGAATACGGTGCGAGTCGAAGATGGGCTATTGAAAGCCGTTTACGATCAGTACGACACCTTCGGCGACCGCTTTGGCCATTTCTTCTACCGCGAAAAGTTCGCCTACTACATTGTTGCTGTGGAGTACCGCTTCGTTGGCGAACAGGTGCCCGGGGGACCCGAGTGGGGACTCAGAAACAGTGGGATCATGTTCCATTGCCAATCGGCCGCGAGCATGGGGAAAGATCAGGATTTTCCAATCTCTATTGAAGTCCAGTTGCTGGGCGGAACGGGCACAGGTGAACGTCCGACTGCCAATCTGTGCACACCAGGCACCAACGTGGTGATGGAAGGAAAGCTGTTCACGACCCACTGTAAACCCTCCACATCAAAGACCTACCATGGCGATGAATGGGTCAGAGTAGAAGTGATGGTTCTTGGAAGCGCGGTCGCCCGGCATATCGTGGAAGGGAAAACTGTTCTGGCGTATGAACTGCCACAAATCGGGGGCGGCTCGGTCAGCAATCATGATGAAAAGCTGAAGGTGGATGGAAAGCTGCTGAAAGAGGGTTATATCTCACTTCAGAGTGAAAGCCATCCGATCGAGTTCCGCAAGGTGGAGCTTCTCAACCTGGCCGGATGCATGGACCCAAAAGCTGCTAACTACAAGTCCTACTACGTGAAAGCAGAAAACGATCAGTGTGAATACTAGAATAACCACCAAGTCACTAAGAACACCAAGGGAAGACAGGGCTGGTTTCTTGGTGTACTTGGTGTCTTAGTGGTTGATATTCGAAAGGACTTTGAAAATGAGATCTCAAAAGTTTACAGCTACTGTTATCGTCTTATTGGGGATAACTTTGGCCTCCCCGGTTTGGGCCCAACTCGCGGTACCCCCTGATCCTGCCGAAGCGCTCGAGGGCACGTTTCCGGCTCAGAAACATTATTCACCCTACGCCGGACGAAACTTCCCGACGCAGGTATTCTGGGGGGACACTCATCTACACACCGGAATGTCTATGGACGCCGGTGCTTTTGGAGCCAGACTCGTCCCCGAGGACGCCTACCGCTTTGCGCGAGGAGAAGAGCTCACCTCATCAACCGGCCTCAAGGTGAAGCTCTCCCGGCCGCTCGACTTCCTGGTTGTGGCCGATCACTCGGATAACATGGGTTTCTTCCCGCGCCTCTTTGAAGGAGACCCCGACATGCTTGCTGATCCGACGGGGAAGAAGTGGTACGACATGGTTCAAGCCGGTGGGCAAGAGGGGGTCAAGGCCGCGGTAGAGATTATCGTCGCCTTTTCACAAAACAAGTTTCCGCCGGCGCTGGCTTCTCTTCCCGGGAGCCCGGCTTACCGCTCGGCTTGGGAAGAAGTGATTGAAGCAGCTGAAAAGTACGACGATCCTGGCCGCTTTACGGCTTTCATCGGCTACGAGTGGACGTCCAACACCGGAGGCAACAATCTTCATCGCGTTGTGATTTATCGCGATGGAGGCGACAAGGCCGAACGGTTGGAGCCATACACGACGCTCAAACCCCTGGGCAGCGATAATCCACGTGACCTTTGGAAATGGATGCAGAACTATGAGGATGAGACCGGTGGACGACTGCTTGCGATCGCCCACAACGGCAATCTTAGCAACGGGATCATGTTCCCGATTGTTGAGTCTTTCACTGGAAAACCGGTGGACCTCGAATATGCCGAGACGCGGGCAAAGTGGGAGCCACTCTACGAGGCGACACAAATCAAGGGCGACGGCGAGGCTCACCCCTTTCTCTCTCCGAACGACGAGTTTGCCAATTACGAGACTTGGGACCAGGGCAACCTGGACCTGAGCGTTGCGAAACAGAATGACATGCTCCAATACGAGTACGCACGGTCGGCGCTGCAAATCGGAATGCAACTCGAGCAGAAGCTCGGGGTCAACCCCTACAAGTTTGGCATGATCGGTTCCACCGACAGCCACACAGGACTTGCCACCGCTCAGGAAGACAACTTCTTCGGGAAGCATTCGGGCGCGGAGCCCAGCCCTAAGCGGTGGGAACACCCGATGGCACAGCTCGGGGACAAGAGTTATGAGGGCTGGGCCATGGTCTCCTCCGGGTACGCTGCCGTGTGGGCGAAAGAGAACACTCGCAAGGCGATCTTTGATGCGATGATGCGCAAGGAGACCTACGCGACGACGGGTTCGCGTATGTTAGTGCGCTTCTTCGGCGGCTGGGACTTCACAGCAGCCGACGCCCAGAACCGACTTCCGGCAGCCGTCGGCTACGCAAAAGGGGTTCCCATGGGCAGCGATCTCAGAACAACGCCGACCGGTAAAACTCCGAGCTTCCTCGTCGCAGCACTCAAAGATCCGCTTTCGGGTAACCTGGACCGGATCCAGATCGTCAAGGTGTGGTTAGACCGGGAAGGCAACCGACAGGAAAACGTTTACGATGTGGCGTGGTCTGGGGACCGTAAACCTCTCGGCGATGGCAAGCTGCCTCCGGTAGGGAATACCGTGGATGTGGCAAACGCCACCTGGACGAACACGATCGGTGCAACGGAACTGATTACCGTGTGGACAGATCCGGATTTCGACCCGGGGTTGCGCGCCGCCTACTACGCTCGAGTGATCGAAATCCCAACACCACGTTGGACGGCTTATGAAACAAAGCGGTTCGGCATCAAGATGGATTCGAACGTTCCGATGATCACGCAGGAGAGGGCCTATACATCGCCGATCTGGTACACGCCGTAAGCCGGTTATCGGTTATCGGTGATCGGTTATCGGTGAACGCGGAACCAACCACTAAAGCACGAATTCACTAGTAAGATCTTCTTGTGTTTTAGTGACTTTGTGGTTAATCCCCAGCCCGTGGGGAGTAAGACCCAAGTCCCAAGCACCAATTCCCAAGCTCCCAGATCCCACCCCCCGATGCCGGACTTGTCGCGCCGTAGCTTGAAGAGCGAAGGCGGATGCCGATAAAAACTATGCCGTTTCCGGGATTACCCGTTAACCGATAACCGATCACTGATTACCGATAACCGGTCACCCAACGAGTTCCCTCTCGATCTGTTCCAGGCTCTTCCCTTTTGTCTCAGGGAGCTGTTTCCTGATTACGACAAAACCCAGAGCGCAAATCGCAGCGTACAGCCAGTAGGTGTTTGCCGTCCCAAGGCTCTCGTTCAAGAAGGGAAACGTGTACGTCAGAGTAAGACTCCCGGTCCACAGAGAGAAAACGGCTATAGAGACTGCAGCGCCTCGAATCCGATTCGGGAAGATCTCTGAAATGAGAACCCAGGTGATAGGAGCCAGTGTAAAGGAGTAGATGGCAATGGCAGTAACCACCAGAGATAGAACCGGGACTCCCTGGATATTCAATTTGTAGCTCAATCCCACAAAGATGTAGACCATTGCTAACCCAGCTGATCCGACCAACATCAGAATCTTTCGACCCCATCTGTCAACGG
Source organism: Acidobacteriota bacterium (assembly GCA_030614585.1). Classification (GTDB taxonomy): domain Bacteria; phylum Acidobacteriota; class UBA6911; order RPQK01; family JAPXNP01; genus JAUWTT01. Next base: position 1,044 of record JAUWTT010000406.1, on the reverse strand, counting down.
TTTTGATGGCCACAAAGGTGAAGAACAGCATTACAGTTCCCGTTATGACGAGATTCAGCAAAATGTCGCTGACGCCATATCCAGCTGCCGTGAAAATCTCTTCAGCGTAGTAGAAGATCGTGTTGATGCCGCACCACTGCTGGAAGACGGCCAGGAAGATCCCAAGGGAAAGAATCCTTACCATTTTCGGCTCCAACAGTTCTCTGAAATTCACTTTGGCGATTTCATCGACCAGGCTGGCCCGGATTTCTTCGAGTCCCTGGTTCGCATAGGTCTTACCGCCAACCTTCTCGAGGACCCGGGAGGCTTTCTTGTCTCTTCCATTCTTGACTAACCACCGGGGACTTTCAGGCACAACCAGCATGAGCAGGAAGAACAGAACGGCGGGAACCGTTTCAGCAGCAAACATCCACCGCCAACCAAACTGTCCGTTCCATGAATGAAGTATCTGGGAGGCTGTCGCCGTCGCCGGAACCGATTCTGCTATCAGCCAATTAACGAACTGTGCGGTCAGGACTCCGATAACTATGGTCAATTGATTAACCGCTACAAATCGGCCACGGACTGGAGCAGGAGCAACCTCCGCAATATAGATGGGTGACAGGTTCGAGGCCAATCCGATACCGATTCCGCCAAGGAGACGAAACCAAACAAACACATCAAAACTATTTGCCAAACCCGTTCCAATGGCTGAAACCGTGAACAGGACCGCCGATAACAGTAGTAGTCTCTTACGGCCATAGCTATCACTCAAGATTCCAGAAATCACAGATCCGAGGAGGCACCCCACCAGGGCAGCACTCATCGCCCAGCCGATTTGAAACGAGGTTGTAAGCCCGAAATACTCTTCGTAAAACGGCTTGGCACCTCCGATCACAACCCAGTCGTATCCGAAAAGCAGCCCACCCATCGCAGCTACGAGTGAAATCGACCAAACATACTTTAGGTTGTATTCCCGGGAATGTCCCATCCATACTCCTGACCAGACGAATAGCTGGAAGCTTAAAGCTGTTCCTGCAATTCTCCTTCGGACCGATCCAACGT
>JAUWTT010000215.1 GCA_030614585.1 Acidobacteriota bacterium | reverse complement strand
TGCTCTCGATCCTGGCTTGGTTGAGTTGATCAACTACGGATGGTTCGGCCCGCTGGTTCGGCCGCTTCTGACAGCCCTGAAGTGGATTAACGGTTCGGTCGATAACTATGGTTGGTCCATCATCATCCTGACCTTTTTGATCAACCTGGCGCTTTTTCCAATCCGTTACAAGCAGATGGCTTCAATGAAGAAGATGTCTGAGCTGCAACCTCAGCTGAAGTCGATTCAAGACAAATTCAAGCGGATGAAGAGGGATGATCCTCGCAAGCAGCAGATGAATACGGAGGTGATGGCCCTCTATAAGAAGCATGGCGTGAATCCTCTGGGAGGTTGCCTTCCACTCGTGTTGCAGATGCCGATCTTGTTCGCCTTTTTCAGAATGCTGGATGCCTCGATCGAACTTCGCGGGGCGCCCTTCATTTTCTGGATTCAGGATCTGTCGAAGGCGGATCCTTACTACATCACTCCGATTGTGATGGGCATTAGCATGGTTGCTCAGCAGAAGATGACACCTGCTACCGGCGATCCAACTCAGCGAAAGATGATGATGTTCCTGCCGGTGGTTTTCACATTCTTCTTCTTGAATTTTTCGAGCGGCCTCGTGGTTTATTTTTTGTTCAGCAACCTCTTTGCTATGATGCTGCAACTAGGCTTACAGAAGTTGAAGCCGGAACTGGCCAAGAAGAAAGCGGCCGCTAAGAAGTCGGGCAAACATAAGAAGTGAGTATGCACAGAATGAAGCTAGACAGGGAAGAATTAGGTCAGAAAGCGGACGAATTTGTCTCCGAGATCTTTCGCGGCGCCAATCTACAGCTGGAGACAGAAGTACGATTAGATGAGGAAGGTGTGAAGATTGATGTTTTTGGTCAGGACGACGGTTTGTTCCTGAGCGACAATGCTCGTCTTCTTTATGCAGTCAATCACCTTCTCAACCAGATTTTTTACAGACAGTCTAAGGACGGTTGTAATTTCTTTCTGGACTGCAACAATTACCGCCGAGATCGGACTTTAGAGCTGGAGTTATTGGCGGAGAAGGCCGCGGAGAGAGCGCGGCTTACCGGAACCGGCGTATCTCTCCAGCCGATGCCCTCCAGCGAGCGTCGAATCATCCACCTTGCTCTGGCTGATCTCGGAGATGTTCGAACGGAGAGCGAAGGTAGCGGCTGGCATCGCAGAGTACTGATCATACCCTCCGCCTGAAACAACGGTAAGGAAGCAGGGTCGCCTGGCCCCAACGGTTTGGCAGCAGCCATGAATGCGGACATCCACGAGACGATTGTCGCGCCATCGACCCCACCTGGAAGAAGCGCTCTGGCGGTGGTTCGTCTGAGTGGAAGTGAAGCGCGCCGGATCCTTGGCAGGCTGTCGGCTGACTGTGACGGGGATCTCGAAGCAAGGAGGCCGCGCCTGGTGACTCTCCTCGATGTTGACGAACAGCCGTTGGACAACGCTCTGATCACCTACTTTCCTGGACCCCGCTCCTACACGGGAGAAGATGTAATCGAGATTTCCTGCCACGGAAGTCCGGTTGTTACCCAGCGGATTCTTGAGGGATGCCTGGCTCGAGGGGCGCGGTTGGCTGAACCGGGTGAATTCACGTTGCGCGCCTTCCTGCATGGGAAGATGGATCTCACCCAGGCTGAGGCGGTTCGGGATCTGATTGAGAGCCAGACCGCTTTTCAGGCTCAGGTTGCCCGGGAGCAGCTGGAAGGGAAGCTTTCAAAGAAGCTCCAGCCGGCACGGCACGAGCTGATCGAAATCGCTTCACATCTCGAGACGGCACTCGAGTTCGTGGAGGATGACGTGGCCCCGGAGACGAGAGTCCAGCTCTCTAAGCGGCTGGCAACGGTCAGGGACCAGCTATGCGACCTGGAGGCGTCTTATGAGGCAGGGAGGATCATCCATGATGGCTTAACAGTCGTGTTGGCGGGTAAGCCAAATTCCGGTAAGTCCAGTGTTTTCAATAGGTTACTGGAGTCTGAGAGAGCAATTGTAACCGATGTTCCGGGGACAACGCGTGATCCGCTCAGAGAGGCAATCGACCTCCGAGGGGTTCCCGTACTATTGGTGGACACGGCCGGGATTCGCGAATCGGCAGAATCGGTAGAGCGGGCAGGCATCGCACGTTCGCTCGAACATGTTTCGGAGGCGGACCTCATCCTGTTTGTTGTAGATGAGTCGCGGAGGTACTCTGATGAGGACGAGTTCATCTGGCGAAACGTCCAGCCTAAACCTTTCCTGATGGTTCGTAACAAGATCGACCTTCCCTCTCGACTTGTTTTACCGGAGCAGGTGGAAGCGGACTGCCTTCAAATGATTTCGCTTTCGGCCCTCCTCGGTGAGAACGTGGATGAGCTTGTCGAAGGGATTGTAAAACACGGCCTTCCTGAAGCAGAGAAGGGGGAGCGAGCTTCTGTCACAAACGCACGGCAGAAGCGGTGCCTGGAGGAAGCACGGTCCTGGCTTGAGCGAGCCGGGGAAGCGCTGGCAGGTGGTATGAGCGAAGAATTCGTGGTTCACGATCTTCGAAAGGGACTGGAATCGCTGGGCCGGATAACTGGCGAGACCACGACAGAGGATATTCTAGCCGGCATCTTCTCTTCATTCTGTATCGGCAAGTGATTGTTTCACGTGGAACATTGGAAGGAACCCTTACCACCAAGGCACTAAGGACACCAAGGGTTATTGGTGCTCTTGGTGTCTTGGTGGTAAATCCCAGACCCCGGATTCAACCGCCGAGTAGTTCCTCAAAGAGGCGGTCAAGCTCCTCGTGGGAATGATAATGAAAGAGGATCTGGCCCGAGGTTCCACGCGTACGGATCTCTATCTTGGTCTGAAAGTGTTGTTCGAGGCGCCTCTCAGCATCCTTCAGATTCGGGTCTTTTGAGGGGCGGACCGGTTTTTCGGGTTTCGGTTTGGCGAGAAGCTTTCGAACGCGGGTCTCAGTTTGCCTGACGGACAGCCCTTTGTCCGCGATAGAACGGGCCAGTCGAAGCTGCTCGCTCTCGGGAAGCGGGAGTAGGGCACGAGCGTGGCCCATCGACAGCTGGTCATTAACCACCATGCTTTGAATCAGTTGCGGCAACTGAAGCAAACGCAGTGTGTTGGCTACGGCGACGCGGCTCCGGCCGACTCGGTCGGCAATCTGTTCCTGGGTCAGGCCGAATTGGCTGTTCATCATTTGATAGGCCTGAGCCTCTTCGATTGGGTTGAGGTCGTCACGCTGGATGTTCTCAACCAAGGCCAGTTCCACCATTTCCCGGTCGGAGACATCATGAATGATGGCCGGAATACTCAGGATGCCGGCGCGCTGAGAGGCTCGCCACCGACGTTCGCCGGCGATGATCTGGTAGCCACCCTCCGCGGGCCGAACCACGATGGGTTGGAGTACCCCCTTGCTCTTTAACGATTTAGCCAGTTCTTCGAGTTTCTCCGGATCGAAGACAATGCGCGGCTGGAGAGGGTTGGGTCGGATCAGGTCAATGTCGAGTTGCGCAAGTGAAGAGGTACTGCTCGATGATGGCAGCAGGGCATCCAGGCCTCGGCCAAGGGCTTTTCTTTTCATTCGTTAGCCTCCTGAGACTTCATTCTGCGCGAGCCGGCACAGTTTCTGGACGGGGGCTCTTGCGAGAAGTTCTTGAGCCAGTTGAAGATAGGCATTAGCGCCACGCGAGCGTACATCGTAAAGAAGAATGGGTTTGCCAAAGCTCGGGGCTTCGGCAAGCCTGACATTTCGGGGAATGATCGTCTCGAAAACACGGTCGCCCAAATGTGCGCGAACATCGTCACGGATTTGGCCGGCCAAATTCAGCCTTTCGTCATACATCGTTAGGAGCACTCCTTCAATCCTGAGCTTGGGATTGAAAACCTGACGGACACGGGAAAGGGTCGTGAACAGATCAGACAAGCCCTCCAAGGCAAAATACTCGCACTGGATCGGAATCAACAGGGAATCTGCCGCCACCAGGGCGTTGAGCGTTAAGATTCCGAGAGAGGGCGGGCAGTCTACGAGAATGAAGTCGTAAGCTTCGCGAAGAGGGACAAGGGCTTTTCTTAAGAAGTACTCTCGATCGGGAAGATCAAGGAGCTCGACGGTCGCACCAGTAAGGTCACGGTTTGAAGGAAGCACGTCGAATCCATCAAGTGACGTCGAAACGATAGCCTCTTCGGCGGACACCGAATCAAGCAGGACCCTGTACAGCGACGTCGACAAGTCGTCTCGGGCCAGTCCTAGGCCAGATGTTGTGTTTCCCTGGGGGTCCAGGTCAACAATCAAGACCCGCAACTCGGCCGTGGCGAGCGAGGCGCCAAGGTTAATGGCCGTCGTCGTCTTTCCGACGCCGCCTTTCTGATTGGCAATAGCTACGACTTTGGCCATCTACGGTCGCTAACATACCATAGCGCTTCAGACAGTTTCAGCGGTCGACAGACGTTTCACGTGAAACAATTGGAACGTAAAGGCTGACCCATCTGTTCTCAGAAAGCGGGAAACGTTGCTCCGCAGTGAGTTTCCAGGAATCAAACGATTCTTCCTTTCGCGCTCCGCGAAAATGAAGGAAATGCACATTGTTATCCTGAAGAGTTTGAAGCAGGTCTTTCGAGGGCCGAAGCGCGCGACTCATGGCACAGTCAACAGCCTGCCAATTGCCAAAGGACTCTGCCGGCTTGGCCACGACCGCTGCATCCAGGCACAGTTCCCGCGCTAACGTCTTAAGAAACATAGCTTTCTTCAGATTCTTCTCGATAAGTGTAATGCGGGTTTCAGGGCGAAACAGCTTCATCGCCATCCCGGGAAAGCCGGCTCCGGAGCCGATATCGACAAGCACCAAAGAAGGTTCGAGAAAAGTCTCTGCAGCCCAGAAAGCCTCGAAGAAATGGAGCCGCAAGAGATCATGACGATGGTGGACCGCAGTCAAATTGATACTGGCTTGCCATTTCTGGAGCATTTTCAGGTAGGTTTCAATGTCGGCCCACTGATCATTTGTCAGTCTCAAGCCCAACTGCTCGAGTCCAGCTGCCAACTCCGTTTCTTGATTCACTTGGTCACCCGGAGTTTGAGGTGAATGTTGAGCATCGAAATGGCGACCGGTGTGATGCCGGGAATACGGGCCGCCTGCCCGAGGCTCATAGGGCGGACACGGCTCAGACGTTCAGCCATCTCGTGCGAAAGTCCGGCAACCGCCTGATAGTTGATATCAGACGGGATCTGACGTTGCTCAAAGGTCCGCACGCGCTCCACATCACGCCTCTGTTGAGCGATGTAACCTTCGTAACGGATCTCAGTCTGAACCGAATCGAGTTCTTCATCCGAGAGCTGAATTTCCCCGCTCTTCAACAGTCGATCCAGTGCGGAAAGCGGCAATTCGGGACGCCTTGCTATTTGAAGGAGATGGGTCCCTGCAGAAACACCGTAATCCTTGTGAAGTTGGGTTGTCAGAGACGAAGCCTGTTTCAGGTGACTCCCTCGGAGAAAGGTTACCGCTTGGTCAATACGGTCCCACTTCGCTCTGAAGGAATCGAACTGTGCGCCACCGATCAGGCCCAACCGGTGACCTATGGACATAAGGCGCCTGTCAGCATTGTCAATTCGCAGCAGAAGGCGGTATTCGGCGCGGGACGTAAACATCCTGTAGGGTTCATCAACTCCTTGCGTGATCAAGTCGTCGATCAATATGCCCATATAAGCCTCCTGACGAGAGAGGATGAGTGGGCTCGAGCCGAGAACCTGTGAGGCAGCGTTAATTCCGGCCAAGAGTCCCTGTGCAGCGGCCTCCTCATAGCCGGTCGTGCCATTGATCTGGCCCGCGTGAAACAGGCCTGCGACCTGCTTGGTTTCAAGCGTGGCCAGCAGCTGAGAGGGTGGCACGTAATCGTACTCAACAGCATAGCCGGGTCGAATCATAAATGCGCCGCGAAGCCCTGCTATCGTGTCAAGCATCTGCCGTTGAACGTCTGCCGGCATGCTGGTAGAAAGCCCGTTGAGGTAAATTACGTCGCTGTCCAGCCCTTCAGGTTCGAGGAAGAGCTGATGATGGTCCCGGTCCGAGAATTTGACAATTTTGTCCTCGATCGAAGGGCAATAGCGAGGCCCGATTCCCTCGATCTGCCCGCCATAAAGCGGACTTCGGGAGAGACTATCTCGTATTGCCTGATGCGTGGCCGGGTTCGTACGGCCCAACCAACATTCGATCTGAGGCAACTCAGGCTCTCCCGAGCTGGTGAAAGAGAAAAACGTAGGCTGAGGATCGCCTTGTTGCGGCTGAAAAGCGGTGAAGTCGATACTCGACTTGGCCAGGCGGGGAGGCGTTCCAGTTTTCAACCTTCCTGTCTCAAAGCCGAGTTCTTGTATCGATCGGGCAAGCTGAATGGCTGCCTTCTCGCCGGAGCGACCTGCGCGGAACTTCTTCTCCCCGACATGGCAGAGTCCGTTCAAGAAGGTGCCGGTTGTCAGCACAACCGCCTTACACCTCATGAGGCGTCCGTCAGCAAGCGCCACCGCTTTGATCCGACCATTTGAAGTGTGCAGAGCGGCAGCTTCTCCCTCTATCAGGCATAACCTACTGATTCTATGAAGGTTATCCTGCATTCTCTGGCGGTATATGCGCTTATCGTTTTGGGTGCGGGGGGCACGAACCGCCGGGCCGCGGCTGCGGTTAAGGAGGCGGAATTGAATGGCGCTGGCATCGGCGATCCGGCCCATCAAGCCACCCAGAGCATCAATCTCACGGACTAGGTGCCCCTTGGCGATTCCACCGATCGAGGGATTGCACGACATCTGGGCCACCATCGAGAGGTTGATACTCAGAAGAGCCGTCCTGGCGCCTAGTCTGGCAGCGGCAGCCGCAGCTTCACAGCCGGCATGGCCTCCCCCGATGACGACGACGTCGTAAGATAGATCCTCCATCGCCGATATTATAGGGCGTGTTG
>JAUWTT010000452.1 GCA_030614585.1 Acidobacteriota bacterium | reverse complement strand
TTGCCACGCTTGCTACTTTTGACGAGAGGAAGTCTCGGGTGGTTGAGTTGCGTTTCTTCGGGGGATTGAGTGTCAAAGAAACGGCTGCTGCCCTGAGTGTCTCCAAGGATACAGTTTTCAGAGACTGGCGGCTTGCCAAGTCATGGCTGTTGAGAGAGATGTCGAGGGAATAGGAGGTCTTGGGTCTTGAGGTCTTGGGGCTCGGTGGAGGATGACCTTCCAGGTCGTCTCTTGGGAAACGGGGTTCCGAAGGCTCAAGGCTCGGTGGAGGATGACCTTCCAGGTCGTCTCTTGAACTACGAAGGGTCATTCCGCGCGCAAGGAATCGAATTATGAAACGGTGGTCCCAAGTTGAGAGGCTGTTCAATCAGGCATTGGAGATGCCGCCCTCGGAGAGGAAAGCCTTTCTGGAAAGAGCTTGCTCTCGGGACGACTACCTTAAGAACGAAGTCGAATCCCTCCTCGAATACCACCAGCGAGCGGAGAGCTTCATAGAAACTCCAGCTATGGAATTAGAAGCAAAGGAACTTGCTCGGGAAAAGCTGGACGATGTCAGTGGCCGGCGGATTGGCCCCTACGTCTTGATCTCCTTAATCGGTATCGGCGGGATGGCCAGTGTCTACAGAGCCCGTGACGAACGGTCGGGTGAGCTGGTGGCACTCAAGCTTTTTCCTCTTGGCCTCGCTGCGGATGAGTATCGCCTGCGTCGCTTCAAACGCGAGGCTAAGGCTCTGAAAAGACTGGCACACAAGAACATCGCTCAGTTCAACGAGGCTGGGGAGTCGGACGGGCAGAACTACATCGCTATGGAACTGGTAGAGGGAAGAAACCTCGAGGAAGTACTTCGCAATGATCGGCTGACCGAGGATCAGATCCTGAGAATCGCGATTCAAGTGGCTGAGGCCCTGAAGAGCGCTCATAAACACAAGGTCATGCATCGAGACATAAAACCCTCGAATCTGATTATCGGAGCATCTGGGGAAGTCAAGGTGCTCGACTTCGGGCTGGCGAAGGCGCTTACGGAATCGGGGGTGTCCTCAAAGTTTGACTTGAGTCTGGAATCGTTGACCAGGACGGGTACTGTCCTGGGTACGGTTGAGTACATGAGTCCCGAACAGATCAGAGGCGGTGAAGTGGATCACCGGACCGATCTGTTTTCGGTCGGAGTCATGATCTATCAGATGTCAACCGGGCGTTTTCCTTTCCATGGGAAGAGCTACGGAGACACGATCCGACGAATCCTTGACGAACCACCAAGTCATATGCGTCAGGTGGAGAGTGAGTCCCCCCCTGGTGATCTGGAGAGCATCGTGCTTACCTGCCTGCAGAAGGCCCCGTCAAACCGGTATCAGTCGGCAGAAGAACTCTTGAGGGCTCTGAAGCTCGCTGCAGGAGAGCAGGTGGATTCCGTTGAAGGTGGTTCTGGGCGTTGGGGTGAAGGCAAGAAGAGGTTCTATTGGGTCTTCGCGACCGGGGTTCTGCTGGCGTTGTTCATTCTCTGGATGATTCTTTCCGGTTGAGCTGGGGGGGTCTTGGGGAAGTTCGAAGTTCGAAGTGCGAAATTCGAAGGATCACCGATCACGATTACCGATTACCGATAACCGGTTCGTCGTTCGCGCTTCGTCCTTTCCCAACCTCAAGCCACAAATCCCGAACCATTGCCGTATCGACGTCGTCTAAAGAAGCAGCGATGAATTGGGGAGTCCGGGGACTAATTATTCATTTCTTCCTCGCGGGCCTCGCAATGGCGAACGGTTCGCTTCAAGTCTCTTTCGTCGGTAACCAGACTTTTTCCACAAACGAGTTGGCAGGGTATCTCGAGGAGAAAGGGGTTCCGCCGGCGTCACCTGCCAAGTGGCAGAGTGCGGAACGAAAGAGGACATGTCGACTGATTCGAACCTACTATCGAGATCGTGGGGTTCCTTTTGTTCATATTGACTGGGAGGAGTCGCAAGGAGGTTTCACGTTCAAGGTCTGTGAAGGGCCGAGAGCACGACTTCGGCGGGTGCAGTTCACCGGTAATTCGTCGTTTCCCGAATGCGAGTTAGCCGAGCATTTCGGCATCGGAGAGTGGTTCAGTGAGGGGGGGAACATTGAAGCTCTTACGCACCTGAAAGCGGTTTACCGGAACCGGGGTTTCGCCAGTGTTTCCCTGCGCGAAGAGGATCTCTCCATACAAGAGTACAAGGACTCCACTCTCTTGGGATTGCCGTTCTTCGAGAGGTCAAAGAGCGGCATTCTTCTGGAAATCGCTGTATCCGAAGGGCCTGAGTACCGGATCGGTAGAGTGAGTTGTCCTCTGGAGTTAAGCACGGGAGACCTGAATCTCCCGAAGCAGGGTGATCTCTATAGAGAACAAGACCTGGTTACCCTGCGGGATGGGATCGGTACCTACTACAGCCAGAAAGGATTTCTCGTCAAGTCGCTTAGGATCCTCAGGAGCTTTCGAAACGACAGTGGCCGAGTGGATCTGACCGTTCTGACAGAGACGTATCCTGAGCTGCTGATTCGTAGGATTGATTTCTCCGGGAATGAAAACTTTCCGGATCTTTTCTATCGGAGGGAACTCGAGATCGAGGAGGGCCGCTTTCTCGAACCGATCGCGCTGGAGAAGAGCCTGCAAAGGCTTGCTTCAACCGGAACGCTAACCTCGATCACGCCGGATAATGTTGAGTTGGATATTGATGAAGATCTGCAGGAAGTCAGTATTCTCCTGAACCTCCACGAGAGGGACCGGCGCCGAGTGGAGTACAGCTTCGATCCACGAGGGGCATATGGCTTGACAGGGAGCGTGTTGGTCTCGGTTTTGAATCTACTCCGGCTGGGTGAAACTCTTGGGGTTGAGGTCAACTATGGGGATCAGACGACTGGCTTCGCGCTGGGCTTGGCTTCTCGGTACCTAATCGGAACGGATCTTCCGGTTTCTTTGCTCCTCGGTTTCTTCAAAAGACATACCGGGTTCAGTATCCCGGGTCTGGACGACGAACTCCGTGCTTTGCTTGGGGTGGAGCGGCGGGGGTTCACTGGGCTTCTTGCCTACAGACTCAGAGGCGGTGACAAAGCAGGTTTGAGCCTGACCTTCGAAGATGTGACTCAATTGGGAACAACATCTCGTCACTTTGAATTCGAGCCTTTCTGGGAAATCTCGGGAGGAGCGAAGGGTGATTCGATCAGGATCTCCAACCGTTTCTCCTTCTTTCCTGGGGAAACACTGGCTTGGAACTACCGCCCCTCAGCAGAGGCTTCAACCAAGCTTTTTGGCTCCGAGAGAGGGAATAGTGGCCTTGTGCTACGTGGAAGAGTTGTGCGCGGACTATTTTTCGGTTCACAGCCTCAGTTTACCGATCGGCTGTTTTTTCGAGGACGCGAGCTACGGGGGTTCCAGCAGGGAACTGTGGGCCCGTGGGGACGCTGGGAAGGCGAGGGCATTCCATTTGGGGGCGACTCTCTTGTTGCCTGTTCGATTGAGTACCCTTACTCAGTGTCTAACTACTTGAAGACGGTCCCCTATCTCGACTTTGGCTGGTCGGGGACGTCTCGAATGCCTGTTGGGTACGACGTTATCGATGCAACGAATCGACTGGTGAGGGTATCTACCGGAATCGAATGGAAACTCAAACCGGTCGAAGACTTACCTCAGGTCGGCTTGGGCCTCGACTGGAACCCACTGCGACTCGCCCGTCAGCTTGGTCCCGACAATGGCATCGCTGCGCTTCAAGATTCCGGCTTCAGGATTCGTTTCACCTTGGATCCGTGAGGTGGGGAGGGAAAAGTAAGAAGTAAGTAGTGAGCAGCCCGGAACTTTGTCGTGAACTTAATCGTGAACTTCGTCGAGATCCCCAGTGGCCGAACCGACAAGGTTCACGACAAGGCTCGCGACAAAGGGGATAATCGGCCTGCCCTCCATAGCTTTAGCGAGGGAGGGTGCTCGGTGATCAGTTGTCAGGGTAGATGGTCCTCAGCCACCACTGGAGCTGGATTCTCGGGACAAACAAGGATGCTCCTCTTACGGTAGGACAACCTTCCAGGTTGTCGAGTTCGGTGCAGACTTGACAACCAACCCTCGCAAAGCAGGAGAGTATTTACAAGACCCTTTGCAACCGGCAACATGGGTAACAGATTAAACCGGGTACATAGGTAACACTTCGGATGGGTTGAGATTGAACG
>JAUWTT010000404.1 GCA_030614585.1 Acidobacteriota bacterium | reverse complement strand
GGCAAAGGCGGACCTGTCACGCCATAGCTCGGAGAGCGAAGGGGGATGCCAGATACCGGATGCCTGATGCCTGAAATCGAAAATCCCAGGTGCCGGTCCCCCCTTTGTCGTAAGCCTTGTCGTGAACCTGGTCGATTCGTCCACCGAGTTTCCGACAAAGTTCGCGATTAGGTTCACGATAAAGAATGATAGATGCCGGATGCCGGCAGATGTCCTTTTCGGGATGACATCTTCTTACTTCCTCCCCCGAGATCTCGTGAGAAATGCGGGTTAGTGGTTAGACCCGGTTCTTAGTACCGACCGTACGCGTTCGCCGTTCGTCGCTTTCCACCGTCGAGACGCCTATGTTCCGTCACTGTTCCTGAGACCCAAAATAGGGACAGAGATCCGCAAGAAAGCACTCAGAACAACGAGGACGCTGCGCCTTACAGGTCGACCGGCCAAAAAGAATCAACTGGTGAGCAAACGATATCCACCGTTCCTGGGGCAAAAGTTCGATTAAGTCCTTCTCTATCTTTACGGGGTCTTTGTGCGCGGTAAAGCCCAAGCGTTTCGAGATGCGGCCCACATGGGTATCAACGACCACACCTGAAGCCACTCGATACCAGGTTCCAAGGACCACGTTGGCGGTCTTCCTCGCCACACCCGGAAGTTGAATCAGATTTTCGAGGGAGTCGGGAACATCCCCATCAAAATCCTCGACGATCTTAAGCGAAGCTTTGAGGAGGTTGCGCGCCTTGTTTCTGAAGAAGCCCGTGCTGCGAATGAGTTCCTGCAGTTCTTCAGGATCTGCTTTGGAGAGAGACTCGGCATCGGGGTACTTCCCGAACAGGTCAGGCGTCACCATGTTCACCCGGGCATCCGTGCATTGAGCCGAAAGAATGGTTGCCACTAACAACTGGTAAGAGTCTTTATGAACTAACGCGCACTCAGCATCCGGAAAATTCTCGTCGAGACGGGCAAGAATCTCAGAGGTTCTCACCCCTTCCTTCTGAACCTGGCTTCCTCGCATCGCAACATCCTAGCCTAAAGTCGAGAGTTCACAGCTGCTTCTGAGCGGCGTATCTAGCCTGACGATCTGGAGGCTGGCCGTTCGCCCTGTTCCGCCCCCACAGGGACGCAACAATCTTGAGGCCCCCGGCCCCCAGACACAATCCCAGCAGCAGTGAGAACAGAGAGAAAGACCCTGAGAACTCGGCCAGAACACCGGCCGAGTTGAACTCGAATTCTTGACTGGTAGCCAGCACACGCTCCCCGCTCGACGTAACCAAGTAGGTGTTTGCTATGACTTGTGGTGAGTCTCCCGCCTGGCCCTGAAAGCCCCATACCCACTCGCCCTTCTCCCTGTAAGGGATACTCTGTACCGGGTCCCCTTCTTGAAGAACCGCTGCAACATCCCCGAGGCCGGTTCGCCACTCGTTCTCAACTTGAATTTCGGTTCCGAAGGCCTCGAATAGACGTCTCTCATCCTCCGAAAACTGAACCAAATCAGGAGATTCGGCACGATACGCGATTCGACAACTCTGCTCCGGATCAACAGGCAGCTGAATTTCGACTTCACCAATTTTCTGACTCAGTAAATACAGTTCAGTCACCTGGACAGATTCCCCGTCCTCGGTCTTCCGGGACCGCCTGACGCTAATCGCCTGCTCCAACTCTCTGGCGAGCTCAAGATTCTCCTTCTGTTCCTTTGTTTTCACGAAATTTGCTTCAAGGCTATTTCGATTGCTGGTCAGAGAATTGAGGTTGGACTGTAGTCGAGTAGCGCGCCGCTCGGTGGACTTCAGATCCCCCGAAAGCTTGTCTCGTTCCCTGGTTACAGCCCCCAGTTCTTCCCCCAACTTTTTGGCACGAACGGAAAGACGATCTCGATCGGCCTTCAGTGCGTCAATCTCCCTGCTTAGATCTTCCAACTGCTTGCCCAGTTCGACGTTAGACCCAGCCTCCAGATCCAACTTTCCAGCAACGGAATTCAGTTGAGCCTGAGTCCTCTGATTAGATGCCTTCAAACCTGAAACTTCCTTGCTGAGAGCAGCGTGCTTCCGAGCCAGGTCATCTCGCTCTTTCCGCATTTCGGTCGTGCTTCTATTTGCATCAAGCAGATCTACTTTCGCGCTTGCCAGTCCATTCTCTGCGCGCCGAACCTTTGCCGTCTCATTTGCCAACTCTTGCTCCAGCTCCTTGACCCGACGTTCCGTTTCGCTCACCTGGTCCGCCGACTTTCTGAACGCAGGATCACTGGACAGCATCGAAGTGCGAACAAAGTCGGAAGAGGTATTCGTGGTACTCGCAAATCTGCGAACCAGCCGTTCTGTCTGGTCCTGAATGTACTCCTTCTTGGCTCGTTCGATCTCCTGGAAAGTAAGACCCTCGGTAAATGTTGCCCGGAGCGCCGCATCGAATGCCGGACGCTCTGAAAAGGAGTAGTTCAAGGACGAAGCAAACTGGAATACCAATGTCGAACTTCGCGTGCCGTCAAGAGACGCCAAGGTAAATGTAACTGAAGCATCCTTAAAATCCACTTGCGTGATTCGGACCTGTTCCGCCACCTTAAACGTCACCTGCATCTCCGGGTCAGTCGACCCGGAAACCGGGCTCATTCCTCGCACGTAAAGGACCTGATTATTCCCACTGACAGGCACCTTCAAGAACATTGCCTTGTTCTCGTATTCTGTTCGATAGTAAGTTTCCGTTTCCTTGCTCACACCAGCATAAAGCACAGCAAACGAACCCACGACGGCAAAATAACCGACGATAAGGCGAGTGAATTGAGTTCTGGACATAACCGATGGCTCCTCGACTGAAATTCGAACGGATTCTAGCACATAGGGGGGGCGTGTAACTTGGCGGGGAGTCCCCGGGCCTAAGGGCGTGTTGCCCAAAAGGGTACCCCGCCCAAACGAAGTTCGAAATTCGAAGTTCGAGCTTCGAGCTTGGGCTGTTGCGGCTTCCGTTTGAGTAACAGACCTTGCGCGTGGGACAAACTGGAAATGTTTCGCTATCTGCCAAGGGCAAAGACGGCTATCTCTCGAAGCTGTCAACCCCGCACCACTCTCGGGCCCACTTCCTGAGCACATTCATTTGATTCTTCGGAATCTGTCTGGGAATTGGGCATGGATCCGAATTCGCGAGACAATCGAGCAGTGCGGCTTGCTGCCGAATTGTTCTTTCGAGGACGCCTGGCGAGAGGATATCCAGACTTTCCAGCACACTGTGATGGTAGTGCCGGGCAGCAACATAGGTAGTGCGGTAATACCAGACCGCTGGAATTCCACAACAGTTGAGAGGAAAGTGGTCGCTGAAGGGGGACAATTCACGAATGAGATGCGCTTCGAAACCCAGCGCGTCATTGATTGGCTTTATCGTCCTTTCAATCTCAGAAGGGCCACAATAGTAGATTCCCGTTTTCCCCAAAACCGCCCCAATCGAATCCACGTTCAGGACAAACTGGATCCGCTCCAGATCATTGGCTTCCAAAGCGTAAAACTTTGCACCCTCCGACAACTGTTCTTCAGTTCCATACGAGATGAAACGCAATGTCCTCCTCGGGGATGTTGCGGCGAACACTCGGGCCAGTTCAAGGACTGCAGCCACTCCCGTCGCGTTGTCGTCCACTCCCGAATTGTTAATCACAGTATCGTGATGTCCCGAAATGACCAACACCTGATCGGAGCGGTCGCTTCCCGGAATCTCTCCTATGACGTTCTGTGACGTACCGGGCTGGATTGAAGTCCTTACCTTCAGCCGCACCCTGGTCCCTGACTCGCGAACACAGTTCCAAGCCTCTGAGTGGGGAATATTCACGATGGGGCAACTAAGGAAATCGACCCAGAATCGGGGAAAGCCCACGGCCACGGTCCAATCATTCGGGAAACGGTCGTCTACCACCAGCAAGGCCAACGGTTCAGACTGCATCACCCGCTTGAAGATGGGAAACTGAAAGAACTCCGAGTTGTAGATGAGCACTACACGGCCCTTCATTTTCTTCCTGGCCGCTGCCAGGCTCTCGGGGACCTTCTCGACGACCAGCAGTTCCCCCTCAATCCCAGAATCAGGCGTCGAAGGTGAGTGCGCAGCGGGTTCGGAGTTTAGGTTCGCCCATCCTGTCGAAGTGAGGACTTCGGTTTGACAATCAGCATAGGAAAAGGAAAGACAAGGAAACTCCTGCTGATCCACATTCTGCAATCCCAGTTTGTGATACTGCTTCTCGATCCAATCCGCGGCCACCTGTTCTGTCTCGGTGCCGGCGAAACGAACACCAATCGAATCAAGGTGGCGGATCGTCTTCATTACCTCAGCACTAGAAACGGATTCAAGGTCAACAATCACGATTTTCTCCCCGAAATGTTCTGTCCCAAGATTCCCCTCCACGGTATATCATAACCAGATTCCGGATGCCGGATGCCGGTTTCCGGTTTCCGCGGTAAACGGTAAACGGTTTTCCTCAGGTCTGGGATCTACCACAAACACCAAGGACACCAAGAACACGTCACCCCGAAAAAGCAGCATCCGGCATCCGGCGTCTGGCATTCTTTGTCGTGAACTTAATCGCGAACTTTGTCGGAATCCGCGTGGACGAATCGACAAGGTTCACGACAAAGCT
>JAUWTT010000046.1 GCA_030614585.1 Acidobacteriota bacterium | reverse complement strand
GGACTTCTGGACTCTGCGGCTCTGCGGTCTGGATTCTCAGAAGTTGCCAGTCCTTCACCTTACCTAAAGAGTAAATGATCTCCTCTCCCTCCTGATCCCAGGCAAGACCTCTGAAATCTCCGCGGATAGAATGCAACCGCTCTGGCTCCTGGGTCGGCTGCATCCTCTCGTCGAAACTGAGCGTGTGAATGTCACCTCCCAGACCCGATGATCTGAAGAAGGCAAGGGATCTGCCATCTGGAGAGAAGCAAGGAGAGGTATCCGCGGAACTCACATCGGGTGGTTCGGTCAGGCGGTGCATCTCTCGTGTTTCCAGGGAAAGCAGATAAAGACCGCGCCCTTCTTCGGACTCGGGGTGCCCGGCGACCACGAGTGATTTGCCGCCAGGCGCGGCGGCTAAATACGGCGTAGCATTAAACTGATCCCAAATCGACATGCGTATCTTTGCCCACTCCCGGACGGGTCCCCCCAAGGCGGGGACTGAGCAGACTTTAACCCAAGCCACCCGACCCTCGGGGAATGCTTCCAACCATGGGGCTTGAACGACACGCAGGAAGATGATAGAGCTGCCGTCTGCAGCCCAAACGGGTCCCGTATCTCTCTCGGAGTTCGTCAATGCAAGGGAAACTCCTTCCGTCGCTCCAATCTGTCTAACCATAATGTCGCCGCCTATGTAGTGACCTTGCACAAAGGCCACTTGCTTGCCGTCCGGCGAAAGACTGGGATGAGACTCCGTGCCCGGCAGACTGGTGAGTGGAACCGCCACCAGTGGCTTAGAAGGGGCTGGAGAAGCAGGAGCGAGGAAAAAGAGCCATAACGATGCCAAAAGAGCGATACCCACTGTTGCCCCCAAGATGCCGATCAGCCAACTCTTACCTCTCTTCTCGGGTCCAGCCAGTGCTGCGGGTGAAATGAGCTCCTCCTTCAGCCGGGTCAGATCAGTCCGCACCTCACGGACCGACTGGTGGCGTTCCTGGGCATCCTTGGCCAGCATCTTCGAAACCGTGCGCTGGAGCAGTGCCGGGCAGTCCTGTCTAAACTCAGCCAACGAAGCGGGTTCTTGCGTCAGGATTGCGCTGATCGTCTCAGCTCCTGCGGCTTTCCGGAAAGGGTGCTCCCCGGTCAGCATTTCGTAGAGGATGATACCGAGAGAGAAAATGTCGGAGCGGTGCTCCACGGGATCGCCCTTCACCTGTTCCGGCGACATGTAGGACAGCGTTCCTACGACTGCCCACTCTCGTGTGAGTGTCGAGCTAACGTCTTGAATCGCTTCGTCTTCCGTGAGGGCCTGCTTGGCCAGGCCGAAGTCCATCACTTTCGCATGACCTTCCGGCGTCAGCATGATGTTGACGGGTTTCAGATCCCGGTGGATGATCCCTGCAGCATGAGCCTTCTCCAGAGCCTCTGTCACCTCGGAGGCGATCTTAAGGGCTTCTTGTGAAGTTAGTGGACCCTCGCTCATTCGGTCCTTCAGTGTCTGACCTTCCACGTATTCCATGGCAATGAAGGTCCGACCTTCGAGCTCACCCGTGTCATGAACAATGCAAACATAGGGATGGTCGAGTGCTGCCGCTGCTCTCGCCTCCCGCAAGAGGCGTTTTCTCGCTTTCTTGTCTTCTGCCAACTCCTCGATCAGAAACTTCAACGCTACCTTTCGTTTAAGCAACTGGTCTTCTGCAAGGAAGACTTCTCCCATCGCTCCTCGACCAATCGTTCTTAGTACCCGGTAGCGGGAACCGGACAATTGACTCTCCACCACCACCGGAGCAATGAGCCGATATCCTCGGCGAGGGATGGTCTCTATAAAAGAGGGATTCTGAGCGTCATCTTCGAAGGCCTTGCGCAGCTCGAAGATGGAATGTTTCAGGACATCGTCGGTAACGAAGGTATCCGGCCAGACGGCCTGGATGATCCTTTCCTTGTGGAGAACGTCTCCGGCGTGACCCGCCAGATAGACAAGGACATCCACCACCTTGGGCACGAGAGACTTCTTCACGCCCCCCCGTTCGATCCGGTTGAGGTCCGGTCGAACCAGCCAATCTCCAATCCGAAAGTCCCCCTCCATGTCCCGTCTCCTGCCTCAGGTGTATGGATCTGCTCTTTCTATGCTAACGCTGTGGTCAAGGAGGGGCAATGGGAATCAGGGTGCGGGAGGAGGCGAAGGGGGATCACTCCCAACTTACCCGACGCCGTTCATAGTCCAGGGAGAGCCGATTCAGGCCCAATCCCCCCAGTCCGATGATTCCGTGAAGCACTCCATGAGGGGGTTCGGTCGAAAGGTAGGCTGTCTGATTTTCGAACTGCAGGTGCCCAATGGACAGGTCCGGTACTACAACCTTCTCTACTGAGAACGATGCTCCCGCCCCCTGGACCCTTTGTCTTAATCCCGTCCGTTTCAAAGGAATGACATCACGGACGCGCTCTTCGAACAGAATGAGATCGATCCCCGCAGAATCGAGCATGAAGACCAGCGTTTGATCCGCACACTGGACTCGGAGTGGTACGAATGCCAGTGCTGTGACGAACGCCTGGCTTGAGATCAGGCCATCAGTTGCCTGGAACTCGAGATAGTTCTCGTTGAAGTCCAGCGTGAGACCCTTTCTTCGGAAGAGCTCCAGGCCGAGCAGTCCATCAAGGCCATCAAAAGATGAGAGGTCACAGATCCGGGCGTTTACCGATTCGAAGCAGGTTGGCCCGAAACAGATTCTTGGTATCTCTGTGTCATAGACTTTCACCCGCTTCCCCGCCACCGAGACCATCTTCGGTTTCCCCGGCTTCAGGTTGTGTTCTCGCGCGACCCGGCGGTCGACCATGGTGTAAGTCGTTCCCGTGTCGACAGCAAACGTGAGACCCTCTCCATCGTTCAGGGAGACGGCGACCAGGATGTGATGACCCTTCGACAGACGAAAAGGGATGCGGTCCGAAGGCCAAGCCAACGAGATTTGGCTGCTTAGAGACACCGAAATGAAGAATACGGCATGCAGGATACTCCGCTTCCTGCCTACTCCCCCTTGGTTCATACAAGGAGGAATAGCTCCCAGACGGTGAGAGAGTCGGGAAAGCCCGGTGAATTCTGGGTGAAAGTCAGGTAAACCAGCCCGGAAGCAGGCTATGGACTGTTCGACCTGCGAGCGAGGAGAGACGACACTTCACCAGCGACATGAAGGTCTATGCGTCGATTATCGATTGCACGGATAAGCAGATTACGGGGTTGATCGATTACCCGAGGAAGATCGGGCGGCTGCGGCGCTGAACGGTAAGCTAGTGGGCCTTGTATCGAATTCCGATCCCAAAATCAGTTACAACTGTTTGGAGTCGAAGGGGCAGGGAAGAGACGGGGCAGAATCCCTCCGAATGCAATCCAAACCCGTCACTTCGGCGTGAGGTAAACACATTTCACGCAAAGCTCGCCAAGATCACTAAGGGAGAGGATGTGTCTAAAGGAAGGTTCACGATTCCGATCGCGAGCACGAGCTAAGACCCCAAGCCCCAGGTCTCAAGGGCGTGTTCCCATTTCCGCCCTGCGTACCGCTTACTACTTACTACGTACTACTTACTGATTCCTCCCCACCCGCCTGTCACCACTGGTTTTCATAGTTGACTTTTTAACGATTATCAATTATAAATAATTGTTGAAAGAACGAGAGAAGCTGTGGGATTGGGAGAACTCGAACAGATTCGCTACAAGTCAAGGGCCGAAACAGCGGCTCAGAGTATGGAGAAGGCGATCATTTCTGGAGAATTCCAACCTGGCCAGCGGCTTATCGAGCAGAAACTTGCCTCCGCGCTCGGCACTTCCCAGCCGACTGTCCGCGAAGCCTTGAAAGAACTGGAACATCAGGGTTTCGTTCGACGAATTCCGAACAAGGGCACCTACGTAACCCGACTCGAGTTAGACGACATTCACAGGATTCTGGAAGTCCGGATGGTACTTGAGTTGCTCGCGATCGAACGGGCTGCCTTACGCTTGGATTCTGCTGGTGGTGGCCTGTTGGAAGAATGCGTGGAGAAGATGGTAACGGCCGCTGAAGCTGATGACCGGGCTGGTTTTCATGAGGCTGATCTCAGCTTTCATCGCCAGATTTGGAAGCTGGCGAACAATGAATACCTGGAGGCTGCACTTGAGCGGCTGGTGTTTTCTCTTTTTGCTTTCGTACTTGCCAAACAGGAGCGGGCGGACTTTGTAGCAGCGGCTCGACAGCACCGGGCAGTTCTCAAGGGCTTGCTTTCAGGTGATTCCGCTCAAGCGGGGCAGGCTTTCCTGGATAACACACTTGATTTCTGGCGATTACATCATGGGATCGCGCCGGAGAAGATGATCCATGTCGGGGCCTCTGGATAGGGGGAGTTAATAGGTGGATTTCCTGACACTGCGGAGGATAGAAAGAATTCAAAATCTCGGATTTGCCCTTCAGGAAGAATCCTCTTTTTTGGAGGTCAAATCGAGGCGCTCATGCCTGCTGGCTGGAGCTGCTGGATTTAAATGTGTGACACCGTTGACGTTACCTTCTTGCCGGGAGTTCAGTATGAAACTCTGGCAAAGAGTTTGCATAAGATAACGCCGGGACCATCCCGGACCTCAGAAGACGGGAGTAGAGGGATGAAAAGCCGTGACCAGCGGACCTTCCAGTCTGAGACTCACCTACCCCAAAGCCTTTCAAATCAGCTGTTTACACATCTATATATAAGGAGGGGCGTCCTGAAGGAAAGAGCAACGATGTGGCTTTTCCTCCTGGTACTGGCGCTGGCAGTTTTGCCGGCAATGGGCCAGGTGGACAGGGCGACCATTAACGGAACTGTAACCGATGGGACGGGTGCTGTGCTACCCGGGGTGGAGATTGTCGCGATCCACCAGGAAACCAGCATCCAGCACACAGGTCTCACCACCGACATCGGCCAATACTCGATTCTCAACTTGCCAATCGGAACGTACACGATTTCTTTTTCACTTCCTGGTTTCAGCGTGTACGAACGGACCGATTTCACGGTAACAACCGGTCAGACGGCTCGGCTGAATGTGACACTCGAGGTAGGTGCCATCACCGATACCATCACAATCTCGGCAAGTTCGGAAATTATGGACACAGATACTCCGCTCGTGTCTACTACGATGCAGAGCGACATTCTCTCGGATCTGCCTTTCTCCTTCGATGGAGGACGATACATCGAATCATTCGCTTACGCCGTTACGCCGGCCGTTGAAGGTGACAACTGGGAATCTTTCCTGATCGGTGGAGCCGCTTTCAGCAAAGAGGTCTTGATCGACGGGATCTCTGCAACGGCTCAGATCCAGGGCCATGTCGGTGAATCGAGCCCAACCATGGAGGCAGTCGAGGAGTTCAAGGTCCAGACCAGCGGAATGTCGGCGGAATATGGGCATACCAGCGGCGGCGTTTTCCAGTTCACGCTGAAGTCGGGGACTAACGACTTCCACGGCAGCGCTTTCTACTATTTCCGGAACAAGAGCCTGAATGCAAATACCTGGATGAACAACTGGAGACTTGCCCAAGACCCTGGCAATTCTAATTACGAAAGGGCGGACGACTCACAGAATCTCTTGGGCTTTAGTGCCGGTGGGCCGATCATTATTCCGAAGCTGTACGACGGCAGGGACAAGAGCTTTATCTTCGGTGCCTTTGAACATTACACGCGTGAGGATTTCCAGCTGGGGGCGATGAATGCGACAACGCCCATTCCCGCATTCCTGGATGGCGATTTTAGCGCTCTTCTCACAGGGGAAACCATCGGGACCGATGCCCTCGGCCGGGACGTTGAAGGTGGACAGATTTTCGATCCCCTCACCTTGCAGCAAGTTGAAGGATCCTGGGTCTCCGATCCTTTCCCGGGAAACATCATTCCCCAGGATCGGTTCAGCGCAACTTCACAACAGATTATCCCCATTCTCAGGGACCAGTATGCGCCGATGTCTAATAGACTGACAAATAACATGGCTCGTACTGCGACCAATAGCCCCTGGTTCCACCAGACGCAGCTGACGATCAAAGGGGACCACTCTTTTTCAGATAGCAACAGGCTGTCCGGCTCGTTGATCTGGACGCAAAGGCCCAGAATGCTCGTTGATCAGGGAGGCCTCTGGAACCCGAACGACGCAGACGGTGGCGGCGGCCCTCTTTCCAGGGCTCGAAAGCAGATAGTCAAGAGCCGACGGGCCACCCTGTCTGATAACTGGACGCTGAAGCCCAACCTGATCAACACGCTCCAGGTGGCCTTTAACCGGTACATTAATCCCAGCACTGCAACGGCTGATCTTGAGGGAGGTAACTGGAGCCAGGACCTGGGGCTGGACAATACGAATATGGGAAATTTCCCGCAAACCTCCTTTGGTGCCGCGGTAAACGGCGTCTGGACCACCCAGATCGGCTACAACTCGGGCGGCAAGTACGTCGCAAATACCTACATCGTCACCGACAGCGTCGACTGGATCACGGGCCGACACGGGATCAAGTTCGGTGGAGAGTTTTGGTATCAGCAGCTGAATGATCCGAAATACAATGACATGACCTCGTACAGCTTTGAAAACTGGACCACTGGGCACCCGAAAACTCCCTACCAGGATCAAGTAGGTTTCGGGTTTGCCAGTTTTCTGCTTGGCGATGTGGACAGCGCCAGCAAAAACGTCGCCGCTAACCAGTACGGTCGTCGGAGCTACCTTGCGTTCTATGTGAATGACGACTTCAAGGTAACTCCCAAACTGACTCTGAATCTCGGCCTTCGGTGGGATCAGAGCGGCCCTCTGTGGGAGAAAAACGGAATGTGGGCCAATTTCACGTCGGACGTGCTGAACACCAATCCCAACGGCTACTGGCCAATCGAACCGGGCGTTCCAGGGGCCCTTGACTTCGCGACCGGCCCGGAGACGAATTTCGAGGGAGATCGGGCGTGGAATTTATTCGCTCCACGTGTTGGATTCGCATATAGGATCACTGACAAAGCGGTGCTTCGTGGCGGCTACGGCCTCTTTTACAGCCCCATGGGGATTCAATCCTGGAGCGGCATCCCCTATGGGACCTACGCATCGCCAGACATGTTTGGCACCGACAGAGTACCCACTGCCGGAAAGACGACTCCGACTTTCAACTGGGACGATGGTTATCAGGGCAACTTTCAGGAGGCAAACAGAGACCCCAACTTCTTAACCTGGGGCATGATCGCATTCGACGAGAACACGCTGAAACTCGCGTATACACACCAGTACAACATTAACTTACAATACGAATTCACGCCGGACACCATGGTCGAGTTCACTTTTCTGGGTAACGACGGCCGGAGGCTTCATGCCGGATTCTTGCGGAGGAATCAGGCCGAACGCGCTACCTGGGAAGCGATTCCGGATCCGGGCGCCTGGGTCTCGGATGAGGGCAGTGCAGGAGCCGCCGGTGTTCCCTATCCGTTCCCTGGATTCTCGGGCTACGCCGGTATGGCAGTCCTGCCTTTCCCGCAAGTCGCTCACTGTGGTTGGGGATGGTGCCCATGGAGCCCGCTGTACTACGTGGCATCTCCGCTGGGAGAATCGAGCTACCGATCGTTCCAGGTCAATCTTACTCGGCGGATGGCCTCGGGAATTGCCGCCAACATCTCCTACAACTACTCCACGGCGAAAGGGAATGCTCAAACCGCCTTCGATGAGAACTGGAACGCAACCGGAAGCTGTTCCTATCAGAGTTCGTGCACAGGCATCCAGGATGTATACAACCTCGACGAATCAGCCGGTACAGTTGCGCCCTTCGACCAGACCCATGTTTTCAAGGGACTGGCCTCTTTTGAGTTGCCTTTCGGCCAAGGGAGAAAGTGGCTGTCCAATAGTTCCACCTGGGTAGATGCAATCCTGGGGGGATGGCAGTTGACCGGAATCTTCCGCTATAACACTGGAAATCCCATGGGAATCAACCCGCAAGTTTGGCAGCCCGGCTGGACTGATCCCCCCAACGGAGCAGTCTATGCAAACATCGTAGACAACCCGAACTGGACCACGAACGACCCGGGGAACGCTTTCGACCCGGGAAATCCGTCCAGTCCTGCCAACACGTACTTCGTTAAGGAGAACTTTTCGCGACCTGGGTACGGCGAACTGGGCAACGGAAACCGCCTCTACAGTGACCTTCGGGGGTTTGGATGGGCGAACGAGGACATCGGACTGATGAAGTTCTGGGCCCTCACCGAATCAGCTCGACTCCAGTTCCGTGCCGAGTTTCTTAATATCTTAAATCGGCACCATCTCCAAAACCCGGGAATCGCCATGGGGAATTCGGCAACCTTCGGCCAGGTCATTGACACAACAGGTGGCCCGAGGAATATCCAACTCGGGCTGAGACTAAACTGGTAATCCTTTAATCAGGGCAGGGGCATTCGGGCCCCTGCCCAACCATCACGCTCGATTCTTTTTTTACTTGGGCAACTCAACGGGATAACCACCAAGGGCACCAACAATTCTTGGTGGTGGTTTGCGTTATCCTCGTTAGCACCCGGGCGCTACGGGAGGACTTATGAAGTCGCCTTATCTCTATCTTTCGCTATTGTCTCTTCTCGCCGTCTCTTCCTGCAAAGAACTCTCGGAGGACCTTCTACAAAACCTTCCGAGTGAGAACCTGAATAAGCTGGCCACGGAACACGCGGCGGTTTTTCAGGATCCTTCTTCCAAAGCGTTGATCTTCACATTTCGTTATACCCAGGGTGAACCTGAAGTTAGAATTCCGGTTGCGGAGATGGGCTGGCCTACCGACTGGTCGGCATACCAATCAATCCAATACACTTTTAATACCACGACCCAGGAAACAATCGCGATTGGGTTTTCCGATGGGACCCAGACTAAATTCTTCATCACCGAACCGTTACCCGGGATTCGAATCTTCGGCGTCATCCCTTTTGACACGTTTGTTCAAACCAGACATATGACGCCTCTGCGGCCGTTGGGATACAAGGTGTGGCCTCAACGCCTGTTCACTTTTGAGAGGGTCGAAGAGATCATCTTCAAAATGCGCTACCCCAGCCAGGATTCCCAGTTCACCCTTTACAGTTTCACTCTTCGGAAGGATGTCCCCGCCGACGATATCCTCGACAAGAAGCCGCTTATCGATCGTTACGGCCAGTGGATTCCGGAGAACTGGAATAACAAAGCCACGACCGATTCTCACCTGAAGGAGATCTGGGAGCAGGACCAGCCGGCTTCAGAAGAGTACCCATTCTGCCCCCTTGGTGGAGATGCTTCCCGGCAATTCGAGGCAACCGGCTTCTTCAGGACCGAGCAAACTGATGGGAGATGGGTGCTGGTTGACCCTCACGGTCACCCTTTCTATTCAGCTGGAATCGACCTTGTTGACCACAGCCGAGGGAGTTTCGCCACAGATGTCACGAACCGAGAGTTTCTGTTCGAAGAGCTCCCTCCTGAAGGGCCAGCCTGGCTTTCGCCCGACAAAGACGTCAGCTTCTACGTAGCCAATGTCATGAAACGACATGGCGAGGGCTGGCAGGAGGATTGGAATCGACACATTGTGGAGCGCCTGCAGAACTGGGGCTTCAATACGATAGGCAACTGGTCCAGCCGGAATCTGGCAGTGGAGAGTGGAATGCCTTACGTCCTGCCGCTTCACGGTTGGTCTACCCAAAAGACATTTCCTTTTCCCTACGATTTCCCTGACCTATTTTCGGAAGAGTTCGAACGAAATGTAGATGCGGCGGCAAAAGAACAGGTTTCTGAACTCAAGGATGACTCCAGGCTCATTGGTTGGTTTCTGGGCAACGAACCCAGATGGGCGCGCGATTTCGGTGCCCTCCAGTCTTGGCCGGATATGCTGCTCTCGGATCCGGAAGATTCGGCCACCAAGCGGCATCTCCAAAAGCTATTGGCTGAAAACCCGGACCAGGAGCAGGCAATCAGAGATGACTTCCTTTACGTGTGTGCCGAGAAGTACTTCACCACGGTTACAGAGGCGGTGCGACGCCACGATCCCAATCACCTGGTTCTTGGTATTCGTTTTGCCGGGCGGCCGGATGATCGCTGGGCCGAACTGAGCCGGATTTTCGATGTCTTCAGCATCAATATCTACTCCTCGACATTCAAGCCCGATCCAGAGATGGTTCGCCACTTCTCAGAGATCTCGGGCAAACCGGTGATGATTGGGGAGTTCACCGCGGGAACTCCGGGCAGAGGTCTGCAGGGTCTGTTCTACTATGTTCACAAGGTCAAGGATCATGCCGAGCGAGGTAAAGCCTATCGCTACTATGTCGAGAACTGTGCTGCCAGCCCCTACATCATCGGGGCACACTGGTTCCAATTGGTGGACGACCTTCCCACGGGGCGTCCGAGCGACGAAGAACGGATGAACTACGGATTCATAAATGTCATCGACCTGCCTTATCCAGAACTCGTTGCTGCAGCGAAACTCACTCACAGACGGCTTTATGACTTGACGTTTGGAGAAACCGAACCGTTCTCTGAGGTGCCGGAATACAACTGATTGCCTGGAACGAAAAGGGAAACAACCAGACCACCAAGGCACCAAGGACACCAAGCGGAGGTTAAAGGCAAACCCTTGATTCTTGGTGATCTTGGTGGTGAGTTCCAGAAGGGTTCGAGACCCTTTCATCTCCTTCCGAGTCGCGGGTCCAGCTTAAGCGCGGTTTCCAATTCCCTTTCCGCCTCATCAGCGCGTCCCAACTCTCTTAGAACCCGGGCCAGATTGAAGTGAGCAATGGCGTTCCGTTGATCAAGCTCGATCACCCGCCGGAAGGCTGCTTCAGCATCTTCCCAACTTCTTTTCCCGATGCAGAGCAGCCCCAGGTTTTGCCAGGCTGCTGCATACCGGGGACGTTCCTTCGTGATCATCCTCATTTCGGCTAGAGCGGCATCCATTCTTCCGGTCCTGTGATACAGGCCCGCCAGGTTATTGCGAGTTTTGTAATCGCCGGGAGATAACCGCAACACCTCGTGCATTTGGCTTTCCGCTTCGTCTAACCGGCCAAGCCTTTCAAGTAGGCGAGCGAAACGCGCACGAGCCAAAACGTGATCAGGCGCCTCATTCAATGCCGCACGATAGTAACCCTCCGACTCGCCTGGCCTATCCATCAGTTCGAAATACCAGGCTCTGAGGAAGCTCACACCTCTTACTTCGGGTGCCGTATGCTGGAGATGTTCGATGTTCGACAGTGTCGTCGCATTGACTAGCCGATTCGAAAGATCATTGAGGATTCCATGGTATTCCTCGAAGGCGTGAATCCGGTCTTTTGGATCGATGCTTCCAGTTGTGTCTGCCAGGTTAGTCTGCTGCTGAAGGCTAACGTAGCCCAGTGCCGACAACCTGTCCCTGACCTCGCTGTCAACTTCTCCCTGGGAACGCCCTTCCGAGCTGGTGCCGAACATGGTGATAAACCCTGCAAGGCTGCTGCGGTATGCGCGCCCCAAGTCCCCCCTTTGAGAATAGATATCCTCAGTTTCTCCAGGATCTAGCCCAGGTTCATAGAGTTCTGGTCTGGGCGCTTCGATGTATTTGAATTCCCTGAGCCGGAAACTTCGGAGCGAGGCCCAGCCAAAATGTAGCTGCGGGATGAATGTCTCGGTGTAAACTCCTTCGCGCTGTAGTTTTCGGCCGCGGAGTAACGGAACCAGGCTTCTTCCTTGCACATCTTCGGGTATTTCAACGCCCGAAAGACGGAGAATTGTGGGCATTAGATCGGCCAGAGAGACAGCCGCGATGACTCGTTTGGCCGAAACCTCATATCCCACTGCGGGCCTGAAAATCAGCGGGATCCGAGTCGTTGAGTCATATAGAAAGAACCCGTGTCCGGACTCACCATGATCTCCGAGCCCTTCACCGTGATCACTGGTCAGGAAGATGTGGGTCTTTTCAAGAAGTCCATTGTCCCTCAGAAAACGATCGATTTTCCCAATGTTCCGGTCCACATTGGAAACCTCCCTGTCGTACCCATACGGCCGTGGAGTGTGGGGATCATAGTAGTGAACAAACGCAAAGAACTGGTCTTCTTTGTGGTCTCGCAGCCAAGCTAGAAACCTTTCTGTTACTTGTTCAGCCGGGCGCTGGACCTGCGTTGCTGACGATACCCCTTCCACAGAAGTTGCGAATTCCTCGTCGAAGACATCAAACCCTTGATTGATACCGAACTCGGAAGCAAGCACATAAGCGCCAATGAAACCCCCGGTAGTGAAACCCTCCTTGCCCAGTGTTTCTGCCAGTGTTTCGCGTTCCGACTCCAGCCGATATCCGACATTCTCTTTGGCCCCGTGGCTGCACGGATAGATTCCCGTCAACATTGTGTAATGGGCCGGGATCGTCAGAGGATACTCAGTGTACGCGTGGTCGAAGACAACCCCTTCTTCGGCCCAGCGGTCAATGCCAGGTGTTCGGTTCTTATCGTAGCCGTAACAGCTGAGCCGGTCGGCGCGGAGGGTATCAATGCTGATCAAAAGTATGTTTTCAGCCAACAATTCCGCTGAGATCTGAACCAGCGACCAAGCTATGGCCAAGCAGAGAACCGTTCTTCTCACAGTCACCATTCTAGAACGCGTCAGTGAATCGAAACAGGGATAGTCGGATAGATTGCCAACTAGAGTTAGTTGTCTCGGGAATTGTCATCTGCCTCCAGGGTCTCCAGATCGATGATACCCTCGGCATCCCATTGACTCAGCTGCTGTTCAATCCGCTGTCTCTGAGCCGCACTGACCTGATCGGGCGGCATGTACCTTAGAAACTGACTGAAATCCTTAGCAGCACCAGGGACCTCTCCTTGGCGGGCATTCATAATTCCCAAGTGAAGGTAACTCATCGGGTACTGTTTGGCGTGGCCGGTTTGCTCCAAGTGCGAGAGCGCCTTTTCAGCGGCCTCGTATCCACCAAGGTAGAAATTGGCCACACCATGAAAATAGAAAGCCTGCGGAATCCGGGTGTTCAGCTCCATCAACTTTGCAGTTAAAGCGGCTGCCGCCGCCCACTGTTCAGCATAAAGCTCCAGGCGAGCCAAAGTCAGGTAGGGATTCATGAATCTTGGGTCAGCCTTTATTGCATTCTCAAGGGCAGTCTTCGTACCCTCCTTATCTTTCTCAGCCAATCTTGTTTGCCCCAACAGGTCCCATGCCGCAGCGAACTGGGGGTAGACCTTCACAGCCTTTTCCAGTTCCCTGGCCGCTTTTGAGTAGTTGACACGCTTTCTTCCAAGTTCCTTCTGGGCCTTCTCAAAGGCTCGTTTCGCCTCGGCGGGAGCCTTCAGGGTAGTGAGGCTTACAGTGGTTCCTTCGTCCCCGGATAGCCTATGTAGAATGATGGTGCCAATCTCAGGACTATCGAAGCTACTTCGAGAACCGAGCCGAATCTCTTCGGAGTAGTAGCCAGGCT
>JAUWTT010000182.1 GCA_030614585.1 Acidobacteriota bacterium | reverse complement strand
GCTGCTTCTTTTCCTCACCTCCCACCCTGAGATTGAACGCATTTCTCTTCTTCAAGGAGGAACTCCCATCATCGTTGCAGGCCACCGGGAAGGTGCTCCGGTGATTCTTCCGTCTGAAAGCAGAGAGGCTCTACCCGATTCGGAACGCGTTTTCGTCGCTCGATGGGAAATGGGTAACCCGGCTTCGCAAACTCACATGGAAGCGCTTGTCTCAACCAACCAGCTGCTTGAACTCGCAGACCCCACAGGGGAATACAGGCTCTCCCTTCAGCCATCGTCCGAAACGGCGGATTTGCGAGGTACTGTACCGGATGAAAGCACGGTCATTGTACCCGTATCTGATCCAGACTGGTCACCCCCGATTGAGTGGGAAATCATGAGGTCGGAGATGAGGGCGGGGTTGCTTGCATCACTCGGCCGGCTCACAGGCCGCTTCCAAATGACCCTTGTCGTCACCGTACTGCTGCTCCTTATGGCTACAGCTCTCGGAATCCTTTCCGTTCGCCAAGCAAGAAGGAGTATCGCCCTGGAAATCGAAAACCGACAACAGGCACAAATACGCGAGTTGGAGCGCCAGCTGATGCACAGCGAACGCTTGGCCAGTGTTGGACGTCTGACTGCAGGGATTGCCCACGAGATCAATAACCCATTGGAGGGCATGAGCAACTATCTGGCTTTACTGGAGGACGACCTTAAGAACGGCTCCCTCGACACATCCCTGGATTTCGTTGAAAAGGTAAGGGAGGGGTTGACGAGGGCTGCAGGGGTGACCCGGCGAGCACTGACTTTTGCCGAGCCGGGTCGGAAACCTGACACCCTGATCGACTTGCTGCAGGTCGTACAAGACACGGTTCAGTTCGTAAAGAGTAATCGACTGTTCCGGAACATCGATGTACGAATCAACCACCATGACCTGAACCCGACGGTGCTGGGCAACCCCGTCACCCTTGGACAGGCGTTTCTAAACCTGTTGCTCAACGCGGCCGAGATCCAGGGAGAAGGTGGCGAAATCGAAATCGATTTTTCGATCCAAGACGGACTCGTGCGGATGACCGTGGCGGATTCAGGCCCCGGAATTGATAAAGAGGCACTACCCCAGATTTTCGACCCCTTCTTCTCAGGGCGAGGCTCCACCGGGTTGGGCCTGTCGATTTGCAGATCCATTATCGAGAGGCATGAAGGGGAAATTTCCGCCGCGAACCGGCCGGAGGGAGGGGCTGTGTTCAGCGTTTCCATTCCCTTGGCTGATGCATCTTCTTCGAGTTCGGCCCGTGAAATGGAGGCTTTCAACGCCTTAGATTAGGACTTCATAGTGGGAAACCAAAAGACAAAGACAAAGGGTACGGTGTTGGTCGTCGATGATGAGGCCTATGTTCGGGATTCCCTTTCCCTGCTCTTAACAAGGCAGGGCTATTCAGTTCGCACCGCCGCCCTCGCAAGAGATGCTCTCGAGAAAGAGATGCTTGACGGGCTGGATGGAATCATCACAGATCTCAAGATGCCAGGTGTCAGTGGCCTCGACCTGTTGAAACAGCTCAAGCAGAAGAAGCCTGATCTGCCGGTTCTGGTGCTCACTGCGCATGGAAGTGTCGCATCTGCCGTGGAGTGTATGAAGGCCGGTGCGTACGAGTTCCTCGAAAAGCCTGCTGGAATGGAGGAATTGCTTCAGGTCCTGAAGCGAGCCCTGACAGAGAGTTCGCGAAGCCGGGAACTGGAGTATCTTCGGTCCAGAGGAGGCCAGGAAAGAAACCCTCTCGGATGTTCTCGTCCCTGGAGAGAAATCGTTGAAGAGGTTGAGGCAGCTGCACCGACAGACGCTAGCGTCC
This sequence comes from Acidobacteriota bacterium, assembly GCA_030614585.1. Lineage (GTDB taxonomy): Bacteria > Acidobacteriota > UBA6911 > RPQK01 > JAPXNP01 > JAUWTT01. The sequence continues at coordinate 5,720 of JAUWTT010000182.1, read as the reverse complement.
TCCTGCTGGGCGAGTCTGGCACAGGCAAGGAGGAAATTGCCCGCTTGATCCACCGCAGCAGCCAGCGCCACGACCGTCCCTTTGTTAGTGTGAATTGTGGGGCGATCCCGGTAGATCTCTTCGAGAGCGAATTCTTTGGGCACTGCAAGGGAGCTTTTACGGGGGCATCGCGGGACCGGCAGGGCCGTTTCCGGGTGGCCCATACAGGAACTCTGTTTCTGGACGAGATCAGTTGCCTTCCTGAGTCGGCTCAGTCAAAGGTATTACGGGTCCTGGAAGAAGGGACGTTTGAGCGAATCGGGGAGAGCCGATCAACTAACGTAGACGTTCGATTGATTTCGGCCACGAATGCTGACCTGGAAGCCAACGTTGAAAGCGGTCGCTTCCGCCAAGACCTTTTCTACCGTATCAACGTTTTTGCGATACACATTCCTCCACTTCGAGAACGCCTCGAGGATGTCGAATTGCTGGCTGAAGCTTTCCTGGTCGAGTTTGCTGCCAAGACCGGCAAGAGTTTGGGGGGAATCGGTCAAGATACGCTCGAAATGCTCCGCCGGTACAGTTGGCCAGGTAACATCCGAGAATTGCGCAATGTCATCGAGCGGGCAGTGATTCTCGAGAAGCAGAAGGTACTGACTCCCGTCAGCCTACCAGAAAACATCCACAGGGTTGAAGTCGAGAATGATGACCGCGATGATCATTTCAATCTTCGCGAATCTTTAAAGTCTGAAGAACGCCGAGTCCTGAAGTCGGCTCTCATGGCAGCCAATGGCGTGAAGCGCGAAGCTGCCAGGCTGCTGGGGGTTGATGAGAGAAATCTTTCTTACTACCTCAAGAAGCATGGCTTGACTGAAGGGAAATCTGACGAATGAAACTGCTTGTTTGGACCACATTCGCTTTTTTCGGGCTCTTGTGCGGATGCTTCAGCTCTTCGGAATCCGGCTCCGCGGATCAGACTCGACCGGTAGGCGAAAGGGAAGGGTCGGTTGAGGCGGTTACTGTTGCGGACGAGGCCCACCTGTTCACACCACTGCGCGATGAAGTCGGCATTTCATTTGAACACTACAATGCGGCGACTGAAGATCGCTGGCTCCCCGAGACGATGGGATCTGGCGTAGCTTTCTTCGATTACGACAATGACCAGTATCCCGATCTGTACTTTGTCAACGGCGCTCCTATCGGGCAAGGCCCGACTCAATCACCTACCAGCCGGCTTTATCACAATCTTCGCGACGGCCGATTCAAAGATGTGACGGAAGGCTCCGGCCTTGATGAAAGTTTTTTCGGCATGGGGGTCGCCGTGGGTGACCTCGAGAATGATGGCTTGCTGGATCTTGCTGTGACCGGAGTTGACAAGGTCCGCATCTATCGGAACCTGGGGGAGGGCCACTTTAAGAACGTAACGGATGAGATAGGCATTGATTGTCCGGGGTTTGGAGCCAGTCTGGCATTCCTTGACTATGATCGCGACGGATACCTCGACCTTTTCGTCACCCGTTACGTAGTGTGGAGCCCCGAGGGCGATATCCCATGCATCCCTGACGGGTTTCACAGATCTTACTGTACCCCCGAAGTTTATCCGGCGATCACAATCTGCCTGTTCAGAAATACTGGGGGAAAGCACTTCGAAAATGTTTCCAGGCAGGCCGGGCTCGACGAACTGCCTGGAAAAGCGCTTGGTCTCGTAACAGTAGACTCCAACGACGACCGCTGGCCGGATTTGGTTGTGGCGAATGATACCGTAGGCAATTTCCTTCTCGTCAACCAGGGCGATGGCACATTCTCGGATATCGGAATCGAATCGGGCATAGCCTACAGCGAGTCGGGAGCCGCCAGGGGAGGCATGGGGATTGATGCCGGCGACATCGACGGGGATGGCCTGGTTGATATTGTTATTGGAAACTTCTCGCAGGAGATGAGTGCCTATTTCCGAGGTGTTGAATCAGGTTACTTCATGGATGATGCAGCGCAGGTTGGCATCGGGCTTCCGACCCTCATGACGCTGGCGTTCGGCACGCTGGTCGAAGATCTCGACAATGACGGCTGGCTCGACATTCTTCTCGTCAATGGACACATCGAACCCGAAATCTCCGTAACCCGTCAGTCTCAGAGTTATCGACAGGCCCCACAGTTCTTCCGCAATCTGGGCCAGGGCAAGTTCAAAGCCCTCGAACCAGACTTCACCGGACTGGCAGACTGGCTGCTGGTGGCTCGTGGATTCTCCAGCGGTGACTACGATCAGGATGGAGATTTGGATTTCATCGTCACTCAGAACGGCGGACCGGCCTACCTGCTTCGAAACAATCAAAAGGGGAACAACTGGCTCAGGCTTTCACTCGTAGGGTCAAGGAGCAATCGGGTGGGTTATGGGGCGAAGGTACGAGTCTTCACCGATGGATCAGTTGTGACTCGCTATCTCGAATCCGGCCGTTCCTACATGTCTGCCTGCGACCCCAGAATAACGATTGGACTCGGCAAGCAGACCAGCGTACGGCAGGTTGAAGTCACCTGGCCGTCTGGCCTTGTTCAAACGGTGAATTCGCCTCCCATCAACTCGCTCATCGAAGTAGTCGAACCCGCAGACTGAAGGTGCTCGATTCTACCGACCTGACGATCCCCCAGAAGATGTCGTTGTCCTGGACAGCGTAGTCGATCCAGTCGGTACTTTGAAGAATGTTGAAACGTTTTCCGACAAATCGGCATTGGCTGGTTGAGGGGTGATCAAGAGGACAGCCTCTATCGGATCAACGGTGACGGCAGGCGGATGGGGGGAGCGCCTGGGTGTTGCGGCTCGGCCTTGAGAATAGACACAGGTGCTGTCTCAAGGCCGCCGCACACCTTGCGAATGACAGTCACTCGAGTCTTCCACCACCACCGAACCGCCTCTGCCGAGCTACGCCAACAACACAGTCATCCATTCGTTGACAAGTCAGTCAGCAAAATGTTCTAGAGCCTCTACCCCCAACAGATTCATACGGCATAGAAGATCCTGAAAACGGGGGTCTTCCCGGAGCGGATCAAAGACCGGTTCGCACTGTAAATAGAGCAAGTTACTGTCCCTCACAGCGTACCCCTCTTCGAGTAGCTCCATAGCTTGGTCGAGATTTCCCAACACCAGGTTAAGAAAAGCAAGAGAGAGAGGCGGAACAAATTGAGTTGTGGACCTTTTGGACAGTTCTTCAAGAAGTTCGAAGACCTTCTTTTCCTCGCCCATCCGACCCCACGCCAGCAGCATCAACCCTCCCTTCTTGTCCCCGGTCAGTACCGCCATTCTCTTGAACGCTGAAAGCGCCTCAGAATGCATACCCTTTTCAATATAGGCCAAGCCCAAATCGAAATACGCGCCTGGGAACTGTGGGTTAAGCTCAACGATGTGCTGACACTGTTCAACGGCTTCATCAAATCGACAGCAGAAGTGCAGAATCCGACCCACGGCGGTCCCAATGATCGGCGAAAGGGGATCCAGCTCGTGGGCACGTCTGATTTGGACGAGCGCTTCATCAAGTCGACCGAGGGATGACAGGAACATTGCGTACTGGTGGCGGCCAGTCGCAAACTCCTCGTCCAGTTCGATGGCCCGCAGAAACTCCTTTTCAGCCTCCTTCCAGTCCCAGTCCAATCGGAAATACACCAAGGCTAATGCGACATGCGCTTCCGCACTGGAACCCCCTAACTCAATCGCTCGACGCGCGGCCTCCCTCGCCTTCGAGACAAGTTCAGCAGGGTTCCTCTCACAGAAAAGCCTCGGACAATCGACGTTGAGGAGAATGTAGGCTTCCGCAAGGCCGGCATGGGGCAATGCATAACCAGCGTCCTCTGACACGGCCTGCTCAAAACACTCGATTGCCTTAACCAGGCTCTCTTCTGTGCGTTGATTAAGTTGGTAACGGCCTTTCAAATAGAGGTTGTAGGCCTCTACGTTTTCCGTATGGCGCTTCACCAGTGCATTCCCTGGACGTGCCTCAAGCTTGATCCTCAGCTTCTCCCCAATAGCGCGGGTGATCTCGTCTTGCAGATCGAAGATGTCTTCCATTTCGCGGTCGTATCTCTCCGACCAGAGATGATAGCCGTCTGCAGTGTTAATCAGCTGAGCTGTAACCCGAAGACGTTTCCCCACTTTTCGGACGCTTCCTTCAAGGATGGTGTTCACATGAAGTTGTCGGCCGATATCTGAAATGCTTTGTTGGACGCCTTTAAAGCTGAAGGCTGAGGTCCGGGCTGCAACCCGCAGGCCTCGAAGCTGAACCAGGGCATTGATCAGTTCCTCAGCCAGCCCATCCCCAAAGTATTCATTCTCAGGATCTGGGCTCATGTTAACGAAGGGAAGGACCGCGATCGATGGCTGTGTACCGTGGCTCCGGTCTGGCGCTCCAGCTCGGTGCAGATTCTCGCCTTTCCCTAACCGTTCTAGATCTGCGACTAACTCTGTCGCGGATTGATAACGCAGCTCCCGTTCCTTCTCCAACGCTCTCCGGATTATCAGATCCAGCTGTTCAGGTATTTCAGGATTCGCCAGTCGAGGAGGCGTGGGCGATCCGTTTAAAATGGCATGAAAAACTCCCCTTAAGTCATTGCCTTTGAAAGGAAGCTTCCCTGTTGCCATCTCATAAAGAAGCACGCCCACGGAGAAGATGTCGCTGCGAGCATCCAGTTCCTTGTCAAGCAGCTGTTCCGGAGACATGTAGTATGGAGTTCCAACACCGACTCCCGGTGCTGTTAAAGGGCCCTCAACCTGATCTCCGGGCGCGTCACCTGAACCAAACGTCGCTTGCTGAACCAGCTTGGCCAAGCCGAAGTCCAAGAGTTTGACCTGGCCGGTGTTTGTGACAAATACATTAGCAGGCTTGATATCCCGATGAATGATGCCTTTTTCATGGGCTGCAGCCAAGGCACTTGCAACCTGAATTGCCAGGCCGCCTAACTTGTCGTTCTTGAGAGGGATGCCTCCGATGTGACTCGCGAGTGTCTGGCCTTCCAACAACTCCATGACGATGAACGGCTGACCCTGCTCTTCTCCAATGTCAAAAAGGGTGCAGATATTGGGATGGTTGAGCGCCGAAACAGCGCAGGCTTCACGCCGGAACCGTTCTATTGATTGTGGGTTCTTCAGTAGAGGATCCGGAAGGAATTTCAGGGCGACACAGCGGCCAAGACGCGTATCCTGGGCTTTGTAAACCACTCCCATGCCACCTTCTCCCAGCTTCTCCACAATGCGGTAATGAGAGATGATTCTGTCGATCACGTAATCTCCTCTGGGTCGAACGTCCGAAAGAATCGGCGCACTTTCCTGTGTGGCATCCACATGCCCCTCGCTACAATTGGAGAGTCATCTGCACAAACCGGAAGTATCAGTCTGGAAGGGCAGATTAACGATATTGTAATAATGATATTACTTATTTACAGTTGAGTCCAAACGATTCTCAGAAGGGTCTCAGAAGGGACAGGTTGATTTCTCGTTCAACCGTTCAACTACGGTAGGACAAGCATCCTTGCTTGTCATGAAACGGGTCGCAACGTTTGGAAGCCTGTGCCACGCCGCATAAACTATTCTCTACCATACGGAGCCCCGGGGATTCCAGAGGGTCTCGCAAAATTGCTCATATGACCTGTTGTCCCGTCGCTCCGCTCCGGGCTCTGATCTCTGGAGTTTGACCTGGCCGGTGTTTGTGACAAATACATTAGCAGGCTTGATATCCCGATGAATGATGCCTTTTTCATGG
>JAUWTT010000454.1 GCA_030614585.1 Acidobacteriota bacterium | reverse complement strand
GTATTTGATGAAGGCTTACGGTGGGTTGGAAGTGAGCTCAGGCGAAATCGTCGAAAAGGACTGATTGGATGGACAGATTATCTGGAGGGTCGATTTACTTGCCAGGGAGGTAGCCAGATGGGAACCGAGCGTAAACGCGGTCTCGCCGAAATACTGCGAGACGAGATGGTGATGAAGGACAAGATCGTCGATTTGCTTCGGAAGGAGCCGAAAACGATCTCCGAGATTGCCGATGCCCTGGGATGTCCGAGCCATGAAACCATGCTCTGGGTCATGGCGATGTGGCGGTACGGCACCGTGGTGGAGGTCGAGAAGGGTCGAACCGAGGAATATTTCCACTACAGGCTGAGCTCGGAGTACTCGTGAGAGAGACGTTGTCGTGGGCGCGCGGCCGGGTCCGTGGCCCGCTGCATCTCAGAATCCGCAGGCGAGGCAAAAAACTCAAAGAAGCTGTTGCGAGTACCGTGCAATCTTGTGAGCTGAGCAAATACCTAATCAAGGAGTAAACTGCGATGAGTGAGTCCGAAGTCGAGAAAACTGAGAAGATAGTCATCTTCGCGACACATGGCCCGGAAGACCCTGAAAGGGCGTCACTGCCCTTTGTCATCGGGAACGCCGCATTGGTGATGGACGTTGACGTGGTGGTATTTCTCCAGGGCTGTGCAGTTTTATTGGCCAAGAAGGGATGCTATGAACATGTCTTTGCGGCAGGGTTGCCGCCCTTGAAGGATCTGGCTGATTCTTTTCTCGAACAGGGAGGTACTCTCCTCGTTTGCACGCCGTGCATCCAAGAACGGCAGATAACCAAGGAGATGCTGCTAGACTCGGCAATACTGGTCAAGGCCGGCCGGGCCGTGATTGAGCTGCTCGAGGCTGACAGCGTAATGACTTATTGAATGCAGGAGTGATTGTGGGCTGGAGATTCGGATTTCTGGAGTGAGATTCAATCAATACGGTCCCCAATCTGTCCTGAAGCACGTGTCGCCGTTTGGGGAGCGCCTCGAACGGCAGTAGGAAGGGAGGTAAGCATGTCTGTCATTGCGATCTCACGAGGGTCCCTGATTGCCACACAAAAGCTGGCGGCAGGCCTGAGTGCCAAGCTGGGCAGTACGGTTATTACTCGTGAAGACGTTGTCAAGGCCGCCGAACGCTATGGCATCGACCAGACTGGTATTAGTAAGGAAAACATCGTGGGCGAGCATCCGCCAGGCTTTTGGGAACGCTATGCTGACGCCAGGCGGCATTACCTGACCTGTTTCAAGGCGGCGTTGCTCGATTATGCGGTCAAGGGGTCGATCATCTACCATGGCAACTTGGCCCACATTCTGTTAAGCGAAGTGCCCTTTGTGTTACGGGTCAGGGTGAACGCGCCTCATGAAAATCGGCTCAAGATGCTGATGGAGGAAAGGGGGTTCTCACGGGAGAGAGCTGTAGAAGAGATCAGAGAGAGCGACCGGCGGAGACGGCGCTGGATACACTTTCTTTATGAGGCCGAAACCGTCGATCCTATCTTCTTCGACCTGGTGCTGAACATGCGCAGAATGACGATTGATGACGCGGTAGAACTAGTCGCCTCTGAAGCCGGAAAGGGAGCTTTTCAGCGCACTGAACGATTGGGCAAAGAGTTGCAGGATCTGCATCTGGCAACCGTGGCGGAAGCCCACTTGATGCACTCCCCCAGTACCTACAGTCTGGATTTGAAGGTCACGGCAGATTCAGTCACCGGTGAAGTGACCGTTCGCAAGAGCCCGGCCCTGGCGGAAAGCACAACGCTGGATGATGATATTGCGACTGCCCTGGCGGATGTGGAATGGATAGCGAAAGTCAGCATCGAAGTGTCGGCCGATTGAGATGGATAGGCCTGTCAAGCGCGGGCTTGGATCTCGAAAAGAATGCGGAGGGAACTCGGTGAAGAACCACAAGGAGCACTACAAGGATGGATATTGGATACAAACCGATCGGGTTTGTGTTTAGCCCCTTTAAGAACTTAACAGCGATGCCCATCCAACCCAGTGGAGCGGCTGAAGTTCAGGGCACTATCGAAATCCTTCCTGAGTTCGAGGAGGGATTGAAAGACCTGGAAGGCTTCTCTCATATTATCCTGCTGTATCACTTCCACCGAGCCCGAGAACCCAAGTTAGTCGTAACCCCTTTTTTGGATTCAGAGCAGCACGGCATCTTCGCCACCAGGGCGCCAACTCGACCAAACCCGATCGGGTTATCGATAGTGAGTCTTTTGAAGCGTGAGGAAAGCATCCTGCACATCGGAAATGTAGATGTTGTTGACGGAACCCCCTTGCTGGACATCAAGCCTTACGTTTTGGAGTTTGACAAGCCGGAAGCGGATCGGTTTGGGTGGCTGGAAAATAGTAAGGAGCAAGTTCAGGGCAAAAAATCAGATGATCGATTTCGATGATCCGAGTAGTACGATTAAAAGGAGCTTGAGCACACCGCCAAGGCGTCGAGTGCTTGCATACGAACCGAACCGATAGTTAACCCGAGCTTACGGAAGGAGTCTGAGATGGGTGTTAGCGTAGTTGTAATAGGAGGTGGCCCCGCAGGTGTGGAAGCAGCTCGCGCAGCGGCTTCTGCTGGGGCAGCAGTCACCGTAGTATGTGACGAAGCCATTGGTGGCAGGGCGGGCTGGCATAGCTTGCTGCCCAGCAAAGTCTGGCTGAATACTGCCGATCTTCTCAGCGAACTCTCACGTGCCCCGCAGCTCGGAATCGAGAGCTCGGGCAGTCCGAAAATCGAGGCGTCCTCTATTTCGAAGAGGATCACCTCTGTGGCCGAGAGCTGGAACCGAGATCAGGAGAAGTCCCTCAGAGACTTGGGTGTTGACATTGTTGAGGGATTCTCCTCGTTTGCGTCAGATCGCGAGATTCTGGTCAAGAACAGTAAACAGGAGGTGACAGCCCGGCTGTGGGGTGACGCTTTTATTGTCGCTACTGGCTCGATACCTCAATTTCCTCCAGGCTTGAAACCGGATGGAAAGCGCATAATCGCCCCACGCTTGGTCCGCCGGCTCAACACGATTCCCACCAGCGTGGTCGTCATTGGGGCGGGAGCGACCGGAGCGGAATTCATTTCGCTTTTCAGCTATTTGGGGGCGCAGGTAACCTGGATTGTGGACGAATACGGTATCCTTCCCACCTTCGACAAGGAGGCTGGTGAAACTTTCCGCGGGCTTATGGAGGATCGAGGCGTTCGAGTAGTCGAACCAACGACGGCCGAGAACATCGAGTCAGGGGAAGACGGAGTTACGGTTCACCTCTCGTCCGGAGATTCATATCGAGCGGCCATGGCCTTTGTGGCGATCGGAAGAATCCCCGATTTGGATCGTCTGAATCTCGATGCTGCAGGCTTAAAAGGTGAGACGAGAGGTTCGGTGGAAGTTGACCCATACGGAAGGAGCGCAAAGCGGTGGATTTATCTGGTCGGTGATGCCTCTGGATCCCCTATGGTTGCGAATCGGGCAATGACGCAAGCATGGATAGCAGGGCGCCATGCTGCCGGTGTCAAAGTCGAGGAATTCCTCCCTGAAACAGTTGTCCACGCCGTGTACAGCTGCCCGGAAGTGGCCCAGGTGGGCAGTTTGAGCAGCGTACACAAAGTCACAGTACCCTACGAGGGATTGCTGAAATCGCGGCTTTCTGACCGCAAAGGTTTCATCAAGCTGGGTTATGACGAGGACCGTAAGATAACTGGAGCAGTTGCGGTGGGTTCCTTTGCATCGGACATGCTTGCCCCAGTGGCTGTAGCTATCCGAGCCGGCTTGGCATTGGATGACCTGGCCGCCGTCTCTCCAGCTCACCCAACCCTGAGCGAACTACCCTTTCTGGCTGCTCGTTTGTGTCTGAATGAGAGAGGGTGACTGGCGGCGGAAATTCGAACATCACCCAATTTTCGAATGTCTAATGTTTCCGATTTTCGATCACGATCACGAGCAGGAACACGATCACGAAAAAAGGGGGCGGGCGGGGCGGAAGGCGGGTTAGGATCTTCCAACCACACCTCGAAGCCAGTGCTGCACTGACTGGCCGTGAACTCGCAGCTGGTTGAGAACTTCTACTGAGAATTTGGCTTGGGGCTTCTTGCGGCTTGTGGCCTGGGTATAACCACTAAGGCACCAAGGACACCAAGAATTGC
>JAUWTT010000344.1 GCA_030614585.1 Acidobacteriota bacterium | reverse complement strand
GTCCCCAACTGTCGAGAAGTTGGCAGTCGCGGATGTCTTGTCAATTGAAAGCCCCGGTGCCGGCATATCGAAGGGAGTGTTGATCACCTGAAGATTGCACTTGGAAGGGGCGCCCGGCAGAACGTCCGCCACACCCGTGCAGTGCGGTTTGTTACCACCGTTTGAGGCCTGCTGACTCCAAACTGTTCCTGTCGCAACATCAATCTTGCCGTCCACATCCCTGTCAGTACAGGTTATGGTGATAAGGTTCGTTAGAGTATAGAGAGTATTTACAGGATCGGAACCATTCAAGTCGCCGCACGTATCTGCCACGGGTTCCGCTGTGTAAAAGGGTGGATTCGGGTCCAGTGGGTCGTAACAATCTGTGGTAATGGTCGGGGTACAGCGGGTTGAGAAAAGTGGCGGTGGAAGGTAGTCCTTCGAACACGAACCGGTTGCGGCAAGGCCCGTGTCTTCGGCGATATACATTCCAACGTCATATCGATTCTGCGCACCGCCCTGCAACTCGAGAGTAACCCTCACCGTTGCAGTGTCATCAGGAAACCTGCACCCGTCAATGATCTCTTCCACGGTGATGCTGGTGATCGTGACATCACTGGAACTACAGACGGCGCCAGGCGCTTCGTCCTTCAAACAGGTCTGGGCCATTCCGAATTGCGAGAAGCTGCCGGACAGGCATAGCAAGAACCCTAGAACCACAGATGCAGTATTCCTGGATGTTTGAGACATTTCCTATCTCCAATATCGTCAGACTTCAATCAAGCCGAGATCAGTCACAGTTATTTTCGCTAACAACCTCCGTCAGACGATGTACATTATCACGTTGCTCTGAGGCGAAAAGCGATCACAATCACCTCTTTGGTGGTGCCTCCCACGGATAGCAACGTCACGGAGAGGGTTGATTAGTTTCCCAGTGATGCGCGGGAACTAAAGGGTCTGTTGCTCAAACCGGAACAGCAGAGGGAAGTCCGAAGCTCGAGGAAGCCTGGCCGGTTTGCTGGTAGAAACAGGGCGGTTTCAGGGTTCACTAGAAGGTCACCAAGAATCACTGAGTGAGCCAAAGCTCACATAGTCTGCCTCTCGGCGATCAGTTTGAGGCGCGTGAGCCCGTGCTTGTACTCTCTCTCGATCCGTTCATCAACGAAGAGCCCAGAATAACGTTTCAGGGGATCATATCCGAACCTCGTATCAAATGCCCAGTTGACACGACATCCGTTACCATAGGGAGCAATCGTCATCGTTGACAATGCCGTTCCGCGACCGCCAAAATCGAGGTTCGCTATGACCTTCCGGCTTGGCCTGCTTACTATTATCTCCTGACTTCCTGAGCCTACCTCTGCCTTCTCACTGACCCAAACCATCCGGGCTCCCTTACCTGTGGCGGGGCCTTCGAACTTGAACTCTATGCCCGGATCCTGATCAAACCAGGGAGACCACTGGATAGACTCGTTGAGGTTATTCACTAGCCGAAACACCGTTTCCGGGGATGCCACAATGACGATCTCGCGTTCAACATGAACGGATTCAGGAAGCTCCAATCCGATCACAACAAACATTGCAACAAGGATACAAAGCACGAGGCTGCCCTTCTTAAGGGCTTTGTTTAGCGAAATCTTCATTTGGCCGACCTCCTTTACCGTTTCAGGCTGTTCCACGGGAGTTAGTCCCGAACCGCCCTACCAGCAATGCACCAGAAGTCCTGAGAACCAGTTCGCGGCTACATACCACAAGGCGCACGACCAACCACATAGAGCTTGATCATCAGAGCAACCAGTGGACTGTGATTACACAATATTGTGTTCTAACGGAGCCGATCTGTCCAGTAGTTTCTAGCCGGGCCGGCATGCCGGCCCTTTACATTGCCGGTGCTTCAGCAATTTCTCCGGCACCAATGATGATCTCAACCCGCCGATTCGCGCGTCTTCCGGAAGCCGTACTATTGTCTGAGATAGGCCTCTCGGCGCCATACCCTGCCGTTTTAATCCGACTAGCGTCGATCCCCTGGCTGGAAAGAAACTCGGAGACTGAATCGGCACGTTGTGTGGAGAGTTTCAGGTTAACGCGACTCGAACCTGTTGAATCTGTGTGCCCTTCGATGCGAAGGTTTAGATCCTGCATGATTAACAGGATTCCGGCGAGTTTTGCCAAGGGGTACTTTGCTCCTGACTTCAGGCTCGCCCTCCCCACGTCAAACAGAATATCGGGTAGATTGACAATCATTCCTCGCGCCGATTCGTGAGTATCCGAGACCTGTGACAGAGCCGACTGCAACCGCTGCTCCGCCCGACTGGCTTCGGTCCGGGTTTCCTGCAACTCTCCCCGCAAGCCTAACATTGTGCTCTCCAAGTTCCGGAGCTCTTCCTGAAGCAGGCCCTTCTCCCTACCCATCTGAGCTAAGGCTTCGTCGGTTGCCTGCTTCGCGTTTCTCAGCTGCTCTCCCATTTCTTCAGCTCGGTCCGCGCGTGCCTCCTCTTCAGCAAGCCGCCGACTCAGTCGGCCAATTTCCGCGCGATTCTCAGTTACCTCACCTCTCAACTCATCAATCCTTCGTCTGGGGATTGAGAGTTTGATGGCTTCCAGGGACGCCGAGTACGACTCCCTGGCAAGTTTCTGCGCCGTCCCCCCTGTCTCCGCCATAGCCTCTCTAAGACGAGCCCGGGCACGGTCAAAAGGACCGGGCGCATAGTGATCAGCCTTCTCTGCTTGAGCGAATCGGAACAGTCTCTCTGCCTGAATCAACTCGATCGATTTGCTCTGGTCAATGACTACACCCCGCAGAACCTCAACTTCCACAGTGGGGGGGGGGCCAAACTCACCAAAGATAAGTTCCTCAGCAGCAGCCGGAGGGCTGGTGACCCCATCGTTCCAGAACACCATCAGGTTCGACGGCTTCTCAACGCCGGCATAGGCTTCCACAGTCACTATCAATCCAAACGAGGTCCAACTTGTGGAAAACTTCTGTTTACCGCCCGTATCATCCTTGACGATAGTCAACTCGCCCAGATTAAGGGAGTCTCCCTTCGGGCTCACCGCCCAAACGACGTATGATGTAATATCGCCTCCGAAGAGGATAGCTGGTCTCATTTTCGAGTATTTGAGCTCAATGCGGGCCTGTCCCCGCTCGATTTTCACTGCTGCGCCCATCAGGGACTCACGAACGCGTCTAGTCGGAAACATGTTGAACTGAGTCGCCTTCTCACCAGTGAAGCTGATTATCTGCAGAACGACTTCCTCAACTGCAGCAGTCACCGAAACTGACAAGCCGGCCCAGATTACCCCAGCTAACAACAACCCAACGATTCTGCGGCCTGAAGTGTAATTCATGTCTACCTACGGAATAGTAACGATTCTCTGCTGCTGTCAAGTCGGCAGCTTGGCAGGATTCTAACTGAGGCCGTTCTGTTTTGGAAGTTTCGCTGCGTTTCTCAATGGCTGACTGCTCTAACTTGGAGTACAGCAGCCCTAGCTGACGCTCTTCTTCAAGGGACCCAAAGGCACAAGGAACCAAAGCGTCAGCTAGGGCTGCCGCACTCCAAAGCTAAACCATTGATGCTTGGTGGCCTGATCTAAACGGACTAACTCGCTAACGAGGTCTCCAGTTCCTCGAGACTCAACCCCTTCGTTTCCGGCACGAAGAACCACACAAAAATCAGCGATCCAAGATTAATGACCGCATAGAAAAGGAAGGCTAAACCACCATCCCACGATGCAAGCATTGACGGGAATGTTCCGGTCACTATGAAGTTGGCTGACCAAAGACCCAAGGTGGCAAGGGAGACAGCGATTCCCCGGACATTGTTCGGATAAATCTCCGAAATCAACACCCAGACTACTGGTCCGAAAGAAACGGCGAACGACGCGATAAATCCCAAGATAAAGACCAGGACCCAATAGCCTTCCAACATTTCGGCAAAGAACACCATTGAAAGCGTAAACAAGGACAACGACATCGCCCCTGCACCGACCAGAAGTAAAGGGCGGCGCCCCACCCGATCAACGAGTCGCATCGCCAAAATGGTGAAGACAAGGTTGACTGCCCCAACCGCGATGGTCTGCAGCAGCGCACTCCCCGTTCCAAAGCCGGCGCGCTCGAAAATCAGCGGAGCATAATACATGATGACGTTTATGCCGGTGAACTGCTGCAAAACCGCAAGAATGATACCGATGGCCGCAAGTCTGCGGTATCTAGGCCGCAAGACCTCCAAGAAGGTGGCTTTTTCAGCTGCTGAATGAGCCTCACGGATCCGCCGGATCTCCTGCAGCGCTTCACCTTCACCCATCCACTTCTGCATTACTTCCTGGGCGCGCTGCCAACGTCCTTTGACGACCAGCCAGCGGGGGCTTTCCGGAACGAAAACCAGCAGACCGAGAAAGAGGAGCGCCGGAATGCCCTCAATCCCCAGCATCCAGCGCCAGTTGTCAGACCCAATTCCTTCGAGGCGATAATTGGTGAAGAAAGAGACGAAGATCCCTGTCACGATCGTCAACTGGTTCAAGGCCACTAGGCGACCCCGGTGCTCTGCAGGAGCAATCTCTGCGATATAAATCGGCGAAATCACAGAGGCTGCGCCAACCGCAACCCCACCGATCAGCCGGTAGATCACAAACTCGGTGAAACTCATGGCCATAGCGCTGCCCATCGCAGAAACAAAGAACAGCAGTGCCGTGAGCATCAGCGTCCGCTTACGTCCCAGCAGGTCTCCAGGTTTCCCCGCAACCTGGGTCCCCAGGACAGCCCCCAGGATCAGGCTGCTGTTGGCCCATCCCAGCATGATCTCGTTGAGTCCAAAGAACTCCCTGATAAACGGATTCACCCCCGAGATGACGGCGGTGTCAAAGCCAAACAGGAATCCACCGAGAGCAGCTACGGCACTAATGACCAGAACATATAGTTTCACTTCAGACCCTGCCTTCCACTCCGAGACCACTCGTCGCACCTTTCCACGACTGCGGAGATACTAGGTGATGCTGAAGCAAAGTGCCAGAAGATTTGCGATTTGCGATTGCCGATTTTCGATTATAGGAAGGAACGACAAACGGTCGAAACTGAGAACTTGGTCTAACCACCAAATCACTAAAACACAAAGCAATAATTCTTCTCGTGCTTTCGTGACTTCGTGGTTAATTCTTCCGTCGCGGGAAACTATTCGCCGCTGATTGATGATATTTACCGATCACCCCGATCACCGATTACCGATTACCGATTCCT
>JAUWTT010000565.1 GCA_030614585.1 Acidobacteriota bacterium | reverse complement strand
GGTGCCGCAGCAGCCAGTTGGTGAGAAATGCGGGTTAGACACTCGACCTTTCAACTCTTCAAACCTCCCCTCTTGCATCTTGCTCTCTGGATACTGCACCCTGTACAGATGAGAAGTTTCAATCGTCGCAATTTCCTTAAATCGTCGGCAGGTGCAGCCGCAAGTCTGGCTGCCGGGCCGACAACAACAAAGGCTGCCAGTATCTTCCGACATCAGTCAAACCCCAATGATCGAATTCGGGTAGCGATCATTGGCCTCCGAGGGCGAGGACGCTCGCTCATGAGAGCCTTCCAAAAGCTTGAGCTCAAGGGGCAAGTTGAAGTCGTTACCCTATGCGACTGTGATGAGAATGTGCTGAATGAGCGCGTGCCGGCCTACGAAGCAACTGCGGGCAAGAAAGTCAACACCTGCAAAGACATGCGATACATCATGGACGATGAAAGCATCGACGTGGTCGGCATGGCAACCCCCAACCATTGGCACTCCCTTGGCGCGATCTGGGCCTGCCAGGCAGGAAAAGATGTTTACGTTGAGAAGCCGGGATCACACAATGTATTTGAAGGCCGAAAACTGATGGAGGCCGCCCACAAGTATGGCCGGATTGTCCAGCACGGCACCCAGAATCGTTCGAGTCCAAACATAATGGAAGGCATCAAGAAGCTGAAGGAGGGGGTCATAGGACGTGTCTACATTGCTCGTGGAATTGCGTATAAGAAACGGCAAGGTCTTCAAGAGATCAATTTTACACCCGTGCCAAAAGGCCTGAACTGGGATATGTGGCAAGGGCCGGCTCAATATAGTGAGTACTCGAAAGAGCGCCATCGCGGCTGGCACCTGATCTTCGATTATGGAAATGGCGATCTGGGCAACCAGGGAGTCCATGAACTGGACATTATCCGATGGGGGTTGGACCTGAAGAGACATCCAAACAAGATTGCATCCATCGGAGGAGTCTACGTGGACCACGGGGCACAGGAGTACCCGCAGGTTCACAGCACTATGTACCAGTGGGAAGGCCGAGACGTCATGGTCAGTTTTGAAACACGTAGCGGCTACACCAATGCCGAGGGCGGAATGGGAAAGGAGTTCATTTTCCTCGACAAACGAAATGCAGTAGGAGTGATTTTCGTCGGAACGGACGGATATATGATCATCCCTGACTATTCAAGCTACTACACATTTCTCGGAAAGAAGGCCGAACCGGGTCCCAGTGCGGAAGCAGGTGGCTTGGAAAGCAAACTCGCAGTCCCGCGTGATCCGGGGCCGAGTGCAGTGGGAGAGGGAAACATATCGGATGATCCGCACTTCGAGAGCTTTATCAAAGCAGTCCGGAGTCGCGACGAATCGGATTTGCGAGCCGGTCCCGATGAACTGCACTATTCGTCAACACTCGCCCACCTGGCTAACATCTCCTACCGCACAGGTCGAATGATTCACTTCGACCCTGAAACGGAGAAGTGTATCGGCGACGAAGACGCGAATGAACTCCTGACACGTAATTATCGGGAACCGTTCGTGGTCCCGGATAAAGTCTAAGCTGAAGAACCAGAGGGCGTTCTGACTGGAAAGGAAAACGCCCTTGCACCCCTGCAATCCTCAGAAAGCGGAAGCGGATCCGAGTGACGATCAGCGTGCGCAGCATTGGGTGCGACCCCGAATCGAGTTATCGTGGCCCGACCCCGAATCGGACCCCGAATCGAAGACCTTCCCGCCGTTTTCACCTCGATTCCGGCGGGATCCTGGCGGGCTTTACGACACTGTCCGCCCATCCGACTGCGGGGTCCCGGGTTATTGCCTTGTCCCGGGGCTCCGTATGCCGGAGTAAGACTCGTCTTTCCGACGCGGTTGCTTAAGAGGGTTTTAGAAGGGAAACTTTGCGATCCCCCGAGGCACCCAAAGCTTCCCCTCAACGGTAAGAAAGGAGAATAGATGTTAGATTCTCCTTTTCAGATTATATCCAAGTTTGAAAAGCTGGCGCAATACAGCGGCCTGCAAATAGATGGAAGATCTTTGGACTCTCGGCCACACCCTGGCCCAAGCCAGAGGTTGTTAGCAATGGCAGGGGGCCAAGGTGTAGCTCGCGACCTCCATTGATAATATTAAACGGTCTCCCAGCGTGACCTAATTCTTTTGGCTATTCCAAAACCGGCATTAACCGTGCTTTTCTCTGGATTTTCCGGCTACAGCATTGGGTGCGACCCCGGATTCCACAAAACGGCAATTCGTTCCGGGATGGCTGGTTTTCAGACTACGATACTCGAATGCAACTCTGGATTCCTTTCCCTTGAAGAGATTACAGCCCGTCTTCCCTCCCAAGATCCGCGGATGCCGAAAAAGCAAATTCCTATGAATTAATCTGCCTCATCGTCGCTGGGAGGAAGTGGCTTATCGCTGTTCCAGATATTGCGGTGGAACTTCCAGGTTCCGTCAGCACCTCTCTTAAAGACGTTTATCCACTTACCCCGGTCTTCATTCAAAGTCTGATCTTTGACTGAAGTCACAGTTGCTTCATAACTACCCCAAGCAACAGCCCAATCATCGGCAACCTGAATCTCCGTCGGGGTAACTATCACGTCCAAGGTCTCCGTCTCAAACCAGTCTTCGTAGTAAGAACGGATACCTTCACTTCCCACAATGGCCGGCCCGTTGGGAGGCATCCTCACCGCATCTTCCGTGAAGACGTTAACAAAACTGTCCACATCCTTGGAAGCATAGCCTGAAACGTACTCTGCCATCAGGGCTTTGATCGCCTCCACATCTGCTTCAGACCTTTCATCCACAGCAGAATCCTCCCTTGGGATACAACCCATCATTGCGAGCAGAACAACACAGAAGCCCAACCATCCAAAAAGAGCTTTCACCATATTTACTCCCTGCCAAATTCGAGTTCAGCGTAAATTGGTTTTCCAACAGTGTCAATCGAAGCACCAGTTCTGACAAGACGACACTCGAACAAAGTCAGCCAGGTTAAGCAGCTATCTATTCACGCTGATGGCAATCTAATAACATATGAGAAGAACCCATTGCCACTGCTGATCTCGGGCTACAAGATCACCGGAACGGCTTGTCCCATTGTCCAAGTCAACGATTTTGTTTATTGAAAGGCTTGATTGGAAAGGAGAGAAGCATGATCAGGGAAGGTCTAGTTGAACAACTGAAATCGATATCTGAATTCTTCGAACGCAGCACTTCTTGTCTTGCGGAGGAGGATTCGGCTTTTCTTCCTAAAGACGGCACATTCACCACCGCCCAGCAAATAGCTCATACGGCCCAAACAATCGACTGGTTCGTGGACGGAATGTTTAACCCGAGTGGATTCGACCTCGATTTCGAAAAGC
>JAUWTT010000204.1 GCA_030614585.1 Acidobacteriota bacterium | reverse complement strand
CGGTAGTTCTCCTCGGGCGAGCCAGGATTGGGCGAAACCCAGTCGGCAGGTCCTTCAAACAGCGTAGAATTCAGTCCTCCGCGATGTTGGAAGGTCATACCCACCGGGTGCTGCTTCGGCTTGTCCGCCTGATATTCCTTCACGTACTTGATCACGTGGTATTGCCAGGCCGTTGAATAGGGCCCTGCTTCGTTGCAGACTTCGTAGAGAACATTGTCCAGATCGTTCACAGATTCGATCACCTGGCGAATGTAAGCTTCCTGAGTTGCAAGGGTCCGGCCTCCCATTTCAGTCTTCTGAACCAGGTAGTATCCTGTTGCATCTGCGTCAATCCCATTGATGTTGTTGGGCAGGTTGAATGGATGGTAGTCCCACGCATCTTCAAGAAACTGAGCTCCCCAGCCTTCGAACAACATGATCGAAACGTAGATTCCTCGTTTGCCGGCTGCCTGGACCCGGGAACGCAACCGTTCAAAGTATTCTGAGTTGAATCGAGTCAGATCGAACTTCGGTTTGCCGTCTTCCGCGACTCCCGGCCCGGAGCGCATCCATGGGTGAGGTTGACAAGATTTCAACTCGTTCTCCGGATAACGATGACTCCACTCACGGCCCGTCCACTGTGTAGGTTCCCAGCGCCAGAGCCGAAAGAAATTGTGATGGTGTTTCTCCAGGAACTCGAGGTAGCCATCGTAGTCAAATATTGGAGGCGGGTCCCCACCCTGGATCATCAACAGGTTGTTGTCCTGCAGGTTCCACCACACGTGAGATCCAGCCAGGAACACAGCTTTGCCGGTGCCGTCCGTAAACCACCGCGGGTTTGAGGGCAGCTGGCGCAGTGGCCCTCGGGCCGCCTGTTGGCCAATCCCCGTCGTCGAAATGAATGCAAGGCAAATGAACAGGGTGTTTAGGAAGGTTTTGATCCTCATCTCACGTTGAGTTTATCTTCTCTCTCGGTGAGACGCACATTAATTCTCTGAAGAGAGAGATGCAGTCCCGCAATCTGCTCTCCTGGAGCAGCTGGAAACCGTGTCCCGTGAACCACTTCGTACCCAGGATGCCTCACCGAGATCATCTAGCTGGAGCTACTGCCCTCCCTCGCTATTCAGCCTGGAAAGCGCAGACCACACACTGGATCACACGTTGGCTTCCAGGTTCGTCATGAACCGGCTGGATCACCACTCCCGATATCTGACCGGAGTCGACAGTAGCAACATCGTCAGCGCAGATGATTCCTCCTACAGAACTGACCGTAGTGCTCGCTGCCATGATCCCTTTGATCAGCAGTTGAGCGGAAAACCCATCGACCGAAGGACATTGACTCCGTCCCCAAAAGGTATGCACGGCTAAGCCCTGACCACCTCCAACGATGGACGCCGGGTACCCGTGAGCGGAGCCGATCTTGTTGTTGAAAACAAAGTTGACGACATGGGCATTCTCAAAGCCGGCTTCGACCTCGATTTGCCCGACGTAGTCATCAACTCCTGCAGCCGAAGCCACCTCCCCAGCCAATACCGTGACAGTGCCGCCGGCGGGAATGCGCCCGTCATTGTCCAACCCCGAACCTACACCAGCTGAAGCGAGAGTTACTGTGCTGACCTCCACAGCCTCCTTTGAATCATCACCAATGAAGAGACGGAACGTAGCGGTGCCGGCTTCTTCTCCTCCATTGGACACGGCCAGGCCGGTGTCATAATCCCCGGAACTAATGTTGTAGGCAAGTACGGACTTCTGTTCAGCAAAGAGATTTGCCGAAAAGACACAGATTAGACACGTAAATAATGCAAGGAAACCTCTCATCAAAAACCTCCAGTAGTGGATCTGAATCTTAACAGGTTCATTCCCACGAGACAAAACCGGAGTACAGTGGCCTCTTGCCTGGTCGAACACGATTCTGCAATTGCCTTAATAGGTGGAGAACCCGCACCTTAATGAGATGAATTCCCGAGTAGCTAGCCTGAGGCCAAGGGTTTATTCTCCGCAGGCTGATGCATCTCCCACCATCGTTTCGCACGTTCGCAGCTCCAGGCTTTGGATACCGCGATAGAACCCAACGCCTCATCGACTTCAAGAACCGACTGCGGGCGCTTGTCCGGGTGCTTCTCAAGACATTTGTGAATCAGATCTTCTAGTTCAGATGGAATCTCCAACTCAGTACGCGTCGAAAGTGCCGGGGGCGGAGTATTTAGATGCTGTATGACTACCTTCAGGGCGTTTTCCTCTTCAAATACAAGTTCTCCTGTCAGCATGAAGTAAGCGACACATCCCAGAGAATAGATGTCCGCCCGGGCATCTATGTCACCATCACCGGTCACCACTTCCGGTGCTATGAACGCCGGAGTTCCAGTAATTTTCCCTGCCATGGTCAAACGAGTCGAACTCCGATCGTTTGCCAAGACATCTCTCACCAACCCGAAGTCGAGCACTTTCGCATGGTCAAATGAAAGTCCCTTCTGGCAGATGAAGATGTTGGCCGGCTTAACATCTCGGTGTATCAGTCCCTGTTGATGGGCCTCGCCAAGTGACTTGCAGACCTGGCGGAGAATATAGATTGATCGTTCGGGAAGAATCGGACCAAACCGCGCCACGAGTTCCTGGAGATTCAATCCGTTCAAAAATTCCATCACGTAATAGAACAGACCATCCCCTGTAGTCCCGAAATCGAAAACGCGAATGGTATGCTCTGAATCCAGCTTCGCTGTCGCCTTGGCCTCGCGCTCGAAGCGCTTCAAGGCCTCCTCACTGGACTTTGCGTCTCCCTTATTCGACACCAGGAAGTCCCGGGAAACCAGCTTGATGGCAGCCGGCCGCGCCAGCATACTGTGTTCAGCTAGCCAGACTTCCCCCATACCTCCTTTACCGATCAGGTTGACCAGCTTGTAGCTCCCCATTTGCTTTGCTCTTTCGATGTCTTTACCCATTCGAAAAATGTGGCGAGAAAGCAAGACCGAAAGGACCACCGCGAACACTGTTGGGCCGAACAGGTGGCCGAGTAGCTCAGGCGAGGGCATAGGATTTCCGGCTGCTACAGAAATCAGGAGACCGACTGGGTCAGTCAAACCCGCAAGCGCCGCTGCCAGAAAACACTTACCCGGAGTATTCGGTATCACGACGGAGAAGACTATGATCCAGACAGCCACCTCCGACCAGTCCCTGGCAATCGTCCCTTCCCAGGGTATCGAGTGGCGTGCCACAGCCACAGAAAACGCCAAAAGAACCTCGTAGACCAGAGCGAGGTCGAGCAGCAACTGAGGCTGAATCCGCTCGAAGCGGGATAACCAGAAGAGCATAGCCGAGGCAACGACTATTGTGATCAGCATCCCCGGTGTTGCCATCGGCAATCGCGATTGGCTGGTCATGCTTCTTATCAGGGGTAAGAAAAGGGCCGAGCCGACGATCGTAAGCACGATAACGAAGAGGGAGAGTTGGCTGACCCGACTCCGAGCACTCTTCAGAAGTTCAGGAGGCAGACTCGACCTCGAGGTAGATTGTTCAGTTGAAGGCAATGGGGTCTGCATCCAGGGCGGCAAGACATGCTTTCTTTCGCTCATGATTCGGAAAACCTCCCCGGATTTAAAGTGCGCGGCCGTATGTTTCACTTTACAACATAGGTATCAACTCTGCCAGGCCCTACACCCCTGTACCTTTGCGTCTCTGGGACTTCGCACCCCGCCTCCAGCATTCGATCATCTGCCATCCGGTGTTTCTCGGAGAGTGGGGAAACCCCACGCGACTCGTTCCCTTGACCCGTTTTCTGAAACCAACTACCATCCTGCTGAGAAAAAGACCCCTATCGATTGTAAGGATTCTCGGAATATGTCTGGCGCCAGTTTACCTTCTTCCAAGTTGAAGCAGATTCTCGCGGTGATCAGTTTGTCCTGCGGCTTGGCAGTTCTGCTTCTGGGCATTCTCGTCCTTTTTGGTTGGCACGTGGGCAACCGAACGCTGGTTCAGATTCTGCCCAATTTCGTTCCCATGCAGTACAACACCGCCCTTGGGTTCGTGTTTTGTGGAGCGAGCCTCACTCTGCTCTTTTTTGGGCGACAACGGCCGGCTTCGATTGCGGGCTACTTCGCCGCTCTCATAGGTGGCCTGACGCTCCTGGAGTACGTCGGAACGATCGATCTTGGGATCGATGAGCTGTTCATGACGCATGATGTCACAGTGGGAACATCTCACCCGGGACGCATGGCTCCTAATACGGCTATCTGTTTTACCTTAATTGGTCTGGGCACAGCACTCCGCTTCCTACGTTGGCCTCCACTTTTCACCTCGTTGGGAAGGGGGATTCTCGGGTCATTAACATTCGGGTTGAGCGCAGTGGCTTTCTCCGGCTATTTCACGGGGCTGGAAACCACTTACGGTTGGGGAAGCCTCACAAGAATGGCAATCCACACATCGGTGGGGTTCATCTGCGCGAGCATCGGGTTGTTGTGCTTGACCTGGAGTCGCGACATACAAGACGAAACCCTCCTGCCTCGTTGGTTTCCGGTTCCGCTGGGCGTTGCGATCCTGACGGCAACACTCAGTTTCTGGCAGGCCATTACAGTGGAGACCGCCCTCATCCATAGTCAGTACGAAGAGCTTTCACAGCTTTCAAGCCTGGCCACGGTGATGTTGATCGTTGGGACAGCCCTCGGATTAGTCATGGCATTGGCCGCTTTTCTGGCTCAAAAATCCCTAGAGCGTGCACGGGAAGTCACCCAGTCGAACGAAGCTCTGAAGCGGGAAGTCGAGATCAGACGCGCCACCGAAGAAGCCTTGAAAGTGCATCAGGAGCGACTGGAAGACCTGGTGACGGTACGAACACACGAGTTGGACCGGGCACGCCAGGATGCGGAGTCAGCGAATCGCGCGAAAAGCGAGTTTCTGTCACACATGAGCCATGAGCTGCGCACGCCTCTCAACGGAATCCTCGGGTACTCACAGATTCTCTTACGAGGCTCAAAGTCTGCTGAGCAGCAGCATGACAGTCTGGAGGCCATTATCAGCTGTGGTGATCATCTGCTCTCTCTGATAAACGACGTGCTCGATCTGTCCAAGATTGAGGCGGGACGCTTGGAAATCGACCAGGAACCTTTCGACCTGTCCAAGCTGATCAAGGGAGCCGAAAATATCGTGCGGGAACGGGCCAGGGCAAAAGGGCTTCCTTTCCTGGTGGAGATTTCTCCCGAAGTGCCGAGGGGCATAGTCAGTGATTCTGCGAAGGTTAGACAGATACTGGTGAATCTGTTGAACAACGCTGTCAAGTTCACCGATGAGGGCAAGGTGACACTCAACGTGGCGGAGAAGCCTCAAGGTGTGTTGCGGTTAGAAGTCTCTGACACAGGACGCGGAATAGCTGCCGAAGAGATTGATGAAATCTTCGACCCCTTCAAACAAATGGAGGCAGGTAAGGCAGCTGGTGGGACAGGGTTGGGGCTGGCAATCACCAAACGGCTGACAGAAGCGCTGGGCGGTGCCATCAAGGTGAAGAGCGAAGTCGGAACAGGCAGCGTCTTTTCGGTTACGCTCCCACTGGTCGAAGCACCCAACGAAGATCTGGCAGTCCTATTGGAAGAGCGGAAAACGGGCGGGGAGCATCCGATACTTGCGGATGACCAGGATTGGACTGTTCTCGTAGCGGATGACAGGGAAACAAATCGTGACGTCCTGCAGGGGATGCTTGAAGTCGTAGGATTTAAGATTCTGCTGGCCTCTGACGGAAAAGAGGCGATTGATGTGTTGCGGAGCCACGACAGCGTAGACCTGGTCTTGATGGATGTACGTATGCCGAGGCTTGACGGGATTGGGGCATTGGAGCAGATCCGACAGGACGAAGATCTCAGAGATTTGAAAGTGATCGCAGTTTCGGCAAGCGTGTTTCCCGAGTTCCGTCAGAAAGCAGCTGAGAAGGGGTTCGACGATTTCCTGGGCAAACCATTTCGAAGTGAAGAATTGCTGGACAAGCTGGCTAAACACCTGGAGCTCGAATTTGTGAGTGCACCGGCGAAAGAGGCGGAAACTTTGTCAACGGCGATGACTGTAGGCAGCGAGAATGAAGCGTGGGAAGTACCGAAAGAGCTGGTCGATCGACTGGATAAAGCGCTTCGGATCAAGAATCTGACTGCGATCAAGGCAGTGGCGGGGGAGTTGTCGGCGCAGCCGACTACAGCAGCAGCTGGAGCTGCAATCACAGAGTCGATCCGAGCATTTGATTTTGGCCGCCTGGCGAAACTTCTGGATAGGTTGAAGGAGAATTATGGGACTGACTGAACAGGAGACCACTGACCGGCTACTTCTGGTCGATGATAATCCGACGAACCTGCAAGTGCTTTATCAGGCATTGGAAGCCGAAGGATATGAGTTGCTTGTCGCCCAGTCTGGGGAGGAAGCGCTTACTACAGCGAAAGAAGCAAGGCCTCAGCTGATTCTCCTCGATATCAACATGCCTGGAATAGACGGCTACGAAACCTGCCGTCGACTGAAAGCAGATTCTGAGACAAGCGACTCCGTGGTGGTCTTTCTGTCGGCGCGGGGTGATGTGAAGGATAAGGTGCAAGGACTTGAATTAGGCGCCGTAGACTACATTGGAAAACCGTTTCAATTCGAGGAGGTGGTCGCCAGAGTGAGAAAGCATCTGGCAATGCATCACCAGCACCAGAAGCTGCAAAGGGAAAATGTAGAACTGAAGGTGAAGGTTGAGGGCGGATTTCAGAATTTCATGGAGGAAGATCTGAAGGCGCTCGTAGCTGCCGGCGAAGGAGAGCGAGTCGAGTTCAAGTCGACAATTCGGTGGAATCTTCACACAAACAAGCCCGATAAGAGGATCGAAAATGCTTGTTTGAAGACGGTGGCAGCATACCTGAATAGCGAAGGAGGCGTCCTGTTGGTTGGTGTGGACGATGCTGGAACAGCGATCGGGCTGCAGCAGGACAAGTTTGCTAACCAAGACAAGCTGCTCTTGCATTGGAACAATCTGCTGAAACAGCATCTCGGGGTGGAGTCTACTCAGTTGACCCGCTCCCGCATGCACATGCTTGAAGGTAAGGGCGTCCTGGTAGTGCAATGCTCGCAGTCATCCCAGCCTGTATTTCTCCGTCGCGATGATGACGAAGTCTTTTACGTACGGATAGGGAATGGAACACAGTCGCTTAAGCCGAGCCAGGTTCTTGCCTT
>JAUWTT010000314.1 GCA_030614585.1 Acidobacteriota bacterium | reverse complement strand
GTTTAGTTCTTATAGGAGTCTTGGCGGTACAGGTTCAAGACGTCCCATGGCGTCCGGCACCCTCCTTCGCTCTCCGTCGCAAGCCTTGTCGTGAACCCTTGTCGATTCGTCAACTGGGGATTCCGACAAAGTTCACGATCAAGCTAACGACAGAGTTTCCGGGAGGGCGGCCAGGGTATCTGGTATCCGCCTTCGCTCTCCGAGCTACGGCGCGACAGGTCCGGCATCTGGTTTGCCACTTGTCATTTGTCATTTGTCACTTGACATTTGACACTTGCCATTTGTCACTTTTCCGGCAATCCGTTGAGTTCCGCCTTGACGCGTTCCACCGACCCACGGTATTTTTCCTGATTTGCCGCCTTTCCCAAAAACTCCTCAAAGACCGGACGCGCTTTGTGGTATTCCTGTGTACGTTTAAGGAGCATCCCCAGATTGACATAGGTTTCGAGAAACTCAGGATCGAAATCAATGGCCATTTGAAAATGGATCTTTGCCTCACGAACATTCCCCAGTTGGGCCTCAAGCCAGCCAAGACTGTTGTGAGCCTTGGCATTTTCTTCATCCAGAACCAGAACTCCCTGTAGGAGACGCCGTGCATCGTCCGTTTGCTTTTTCATAAGGTACACGAGGGCCAGGCGATTCTGGGTTTCTGTATCAGTTGAATCGATCTCGATAGCCTTTTCAAAGGCCCGAATACTCTCGTCCAATTCATTCTTCCGACCGTAAATGGCAGCCATTCGAATATAGATCTTGTTTGCAGCGGGTAGGCCTCTATCGATGGCTTCCTCGTAAAGCTTCAGGGCATCTTCGTCCCGGCCCAGGTGTTCGTAGGCTTCTCCCAGGCGATAGTAAACAGTCGTGTTTGAAGGATCCTCCTGCTTGGCCTGCTCTAGCGCCTGTAAGCGGCGGCTTTGAGGAACGTCCCTCTCGCCGGTTGTTGCCTCTTCAAGAAGTTGAAGTATGCGCAGACGGTCTTTGGGATCAATTCCCTCCCCGGTGAGTTCCAGGGTACGTGGCGTTCCCAACGACACGTAGCCCAACGCTTTCAGCTCTTCTATCGTTTCCTGATCAAGTGCTGTTGTATGAACAACCTCGAATTCTTCTTCTCCCGACCCAGTGGAAATAACCTCTTGGATCTGATTGTCCAATCTACGGGCAACAGCCGGAAAACGTTTGATGACATTGTCTTTTTCGAGGGGATCTTTTTCCAGGTCGTATAGTTCGGGCTTCGGGGCACGTACATACTTCCAACGGTTGGTCCGCATAGCTCGCAATTCAGCCCAACCCATGTTGATTTTAGGAAAGAGCGTTTCCGTATAGCTGTAGGTAGAGCCGGTTGGAGTCCTCGGATTCCTGAAAGCGGGAACCAAAGAAACTCCCTGACATTGGTCGGGAATTTCGAATCCCATTAAGGCCAGAAGGGTCGGCATCAAATCAATCGTTCTGGCCTGTTGGTTGAATCGTACCCCTGCCGGGATACCCGGTCCAGCCATTATCCAGGGAATACGAATCGTTGATTCATAGAGGAACACACCGTGAGTGTATTCTCCATGATCGGAAAGTGCTTCACCATGGTCGGAAAGGACCACGGAAAGAGTATTTTGATTGGAGAACTTTCGCTTAACTTCCGCAAACAGCCTTCCCAACTCCTTATCGGCATAAGAGATCTCACCATCATAGGCACTTTCATACTGGCGCCTGAAATCAGGAGGAGGATCGTAAGGCCTGTGAGGATCGAAAAGGTGAACCCAGAGGAAGATCTTGTCGTCGCTTTTCTGATTTCCTAACCAGTTTAAGGCATTGTCAATCACTTCCTCAGCTCTTCGGTAGGGAAAGTCAAAAGAGCCCTCGCCTTTTCCGGTAGCATGAATCCTATCGTCGTAGGTCTTGAAGCCCTGATCCAGTCCGAACATCCGTCCCAGAACCATGGAACCGATAAATGCGGCCGTATTCCAACCCTGTTCCTCGAGGAATTCGGCCAGGGTGAGATGGGCGTCCGCAAGGATGAACCCTCCCGTATCGCGCACCTTGTGCACGGTGGGATAGGTACCGGTGAACATGCTGGCGTGAGATGGCGGAGTAAGAGGTACCTGTGACACCGCATTTTCGAACAAGACTCCTGACTTTGCGAGTCCGTCCAGATTGGGAGTGTCTACTTTGGTGTATCCATAAGCACCCACATGATCGGCCCTTAGAGTGTCTATCGTTACCAGGACCAGGTTGTAATGCTGAGCGGGACGGTCTGATGAAGTAGGCGTCACGGGACCGGCAACACAATTCCCGGGCCACAAAAGAAACACTGCCAAGAGGATCCAGGCGAGGATCGGTTCAGAATGTCTCTTCTCGGGCCCGGCAGCTGATTCCCGGGCCTTGAAATTCATGCTTCGGGATTCCCACAAGATAGATACTCCTGTCACAGTGTCAGCCCGGGACTAACCCTGTTTTGCAAACAGTCACACGAATCTTGACTGTTAATGACTGCCCTTGATCTCTCTAATTCAGACTTCGAAATGCTATGTTACCATCTCGCATGAAAATGCCGACCCGGCAAGAAAATCGGCTGTGTCTGGGCCAGAATGATGATTAGACGGAGACTTCAGTTACTCGATCATTTGAATGAACCGACTAAGAACTGGATCCTGAAAACTTTCTTTCTGGCTCCCGTGACGTTGCTGGTATTTTTAACCTCATTCCCTGCTTCAGCCGCGGGCCAGGCTGAAGTCGTTTTCGAGGATGTCCGGGAATCTTCGGGCATTGATTTTGTGCAGAATTCCTACTTCACTGAGTTCTTCTACATGCTGGAAACACTGGGTGGAGGTGTGGCGGTATTCGATTTCGATGGAGATGGGTTGCTGGATATCTTCCTTGTGACCGGAGCTCTTTTGAAAGAAGGCACAACTCTGGAGAATACCCTCCAGTTGAAGGAGGGGCCCAATGCCAACCGCCTTTACCATAATGAAGGGGGGCTGAAATTCACAGACGTGACTGAGTCGGCGGGACTGAAAGGCCGGGGTTTTGGAATGGGTGCCGCCACCGGAGATTACGACAATGACGGTGATATCGACCTTTACGTGACGGCAATGGGCCGAAACACACTTTATCGCAACAATGGTAAGGGCAAATTCGAGGATGTCACCGATGCAGCCGGGGTTGCCGGCGGTGACTGGTCAGTCAGTTCCCAATTCCTGGATTACGACCGGGACGGTTTACTCGACATCTATGCCGTCCGTTATGTGAGTTGGAGTTTTGAGAACAACCCCTACTGCGGCACCAAAGAGATTCGATCCTACTGCCACCCAAGAGAATTCCAAGGCGTCCCGGATCTCCTCTATCACAACAATGGGGACGGGACATTTACTGATGTATCGGTCGATGCCGGAGTAGCACTCACGGCTGGAAAAGGGCTTGGAGTCGCCTCTTCTGACTATAACCTGGATGGATGGATCGACATTTTCGTTGCGAATGATCAAGTCCCCTGTTTCTTGTTTGAGAACAATGGGGACGGCACATTTATGGAAGTAGGCCTCTTCGCTGGAGTAGCGGTTACCGCCGATGCTGAGACTTTTGCCGGAATGGGCTGTGACTTCCAAGACTACGATAATGATGGCTATCCCGACCTGTTTGTGACTAACCTCTCCGACGAAGTCTATGTGATTTACCGGAACACGCAGGATGGAGCGTTTACTGACGTGCGGCTGACCGCAGGTGGAATCAAGGACACGCTTCTATACGCAGGCTGGGGTGTGCGTTTCTTCGATTATGACAATGACGGTTGGAAAGACATCTTCACAGCCAACAGCCACGTCATGGGGCCCAATGTCAATATGTTTTACAGCCATATTGAATACCTGCAACCCCTGCTGCTCTTTCGAAACCTTCGAAACGGAAAATTCGAAGATGTGTCGAAGAAGAGCGGCGAGGTCTTCCAACCCCTCAGGCCTTCAAGGGGACTGGCCGCCGGTGACCTTGATAATGACGGGGATCAGGATGTCGTAATTTCGCAACTCAATAAATCTCCTCTGGTTCTGGAGAACCGAGGAGGAAATGAACAAAACTGGATTTCGCTGTCTCTGAAAGGCTCCAAGAGCAATCGACTCGGAATCGGTGCACGAGTGAAAATAACAGCTTCCGGCAAAACCCAGTATCGCTGGGTCAGCACCGGCTCCAGTTACGTTTCTGCCAGTGACGTGCGTCTCCAGTTTGGAATAGGAGCGGCTGACTCCATTGAGCAAGTGGAGATCCTGTGGCCTTCCGGACGAAAGCAGCTGATCTCCGATGTGAAGGCCAACCAGTTCCTGGATGTCGATGAACCGGATGAATGAAACTACCCGGGACAATTCAGACACTCACCGCCACCAGGATCACCAAGAATCAAGGGTTTACCTTAAACAGACTCCCGCATGAATATTTCCTCAAAAAAACTTGTTTAAATGTATTGTATATAGTATACAATGAGGAGATCATGGATCGGGGCTACAGAACCGTTTAATTGTGCATGGCCCAATTTAGAAAATATAGTGCAATTGGATTTTGTTCTTTAAGACCAATAATGCAGTTCAGAACTGGGAGGAAACGATGCGCAGTCCTTTAAGGGGTCTACTTGGGAAGGGCCTATACCTGGTTGCATTTGCCCTTATTTTCTGTCTGGCTTCATCTCCATGTGCTGCCCAGACGGGAAGAGGTCAGATTATGGGCGTGGTGACAGATCAGGGCGGGGGAGTCATCCCCGGCGCAGATGTCACACTGACAAATCTCGAATCGAACCTTACGAAGAACTCGGTTACTTCTGACGTGGGCAGGTACTACTTCGGGGCCGTTCCGCGGGGAACCTACAAGATTTCTGCGATGATGGCTGGTTTTGCAACCTGGATCACAGAGATTGAACTGCAGACCGGAGCAACTGCAACAATCAATGTGACCCTCGAAGTAGGCACCGTCACCACAGAAGTTGAGGTTAGCAGTACTGCAGTGCAGGAGATTACAACTGACCGAATGGAGATTGCCGACGTTAAGGATTTCGGGCGAATTCAACAGCTGCCAATAAACGGCCGAGCGATCACTAACCTGTTTGATTTGACACCCGGCGTTGAAGGCGGTGGAAATGCGCGTGTCGTGGGCCAGAAGGTCGGATCTCTGGAGATCACCATGGATGGCATCTCACTGGTTGACCGGTTCGGTGGTGGAATGGCCCGCGTTCAACCTGGCCTCGACACGGTTCAGGAATTCCGCATCGAGACGGTCGGCTCGGATGCCCGGTACTCACGTCCGGCTACGGTCACTCTGTCAACCCGCAGTGGGACAAACGAGCTCCATGGCAGTGCATTCTGGACTGACCGAAGAAACGATCACGGGCTTGTGACCCGGAGACGGCAGGATGGAGATGAGGCTGCCAAACTCGACCGCGACGAGTTTGGCGCTTCGGCTGGGGGCCCCTTATACCTGGGTAAGCTCTACGATGGGCGGGACAAGACTTTCTGGTTTTTCTCTTATGAGGGATTACGGC
>JAUWTT010000164.1 GCA_030614585.1 Acidobacteriota bacterium | reverse complement strand
TCTCACCTACTTCCGCTTCCGCAATCGCGAGAGCATCTTCAGAGGAAAGGCCAGCGCCCGGTTGATCCTCAGGGAGCGTCTCGAAAAACCCGTAGGGCTGGCCTGCAGGAGTGAACCAAAGGCTGGTCTCGGTTGTTTCGCCCTCTTTGAAGTGCCGGACACGCCAAGTGTAAGGAGAGTAGAGATCCCCCTTGAGCATTTCCGCGAAAGCTTCCGTACCACCCGTTTCCAGCTCGACGAAAACCTGAGTTCGAAAATCCAAACCGAAGGAAGCGGCTTGGCTAAACTCCTCCGGCCCCCATCCATTTTCCTCCGCAAGGGTCTCCGCAAAAGTCAAGGCTGTCTCGCGGTCCATCCGAAGATCCAATGTCACTAGCGGGGACCCCTGGGAAAAGTATCGGAAAGTGAAGGCGACACAAGCGAGCGACACCGTCACGAAGAGAATCCAGAATAGAGGCTTTCTGTACATAAATTCTTCCTTCAAGGGAACCGCCGGCCCTCGCCACGAAACCCCAATTCATCGCCAGCCTTACAGCTGAGGGAACTGATCCGAACCATTGTACAGCGGTGTCGCAATGGACACGACGGAAGGTGCTGGAGAGCGCGGCTGAAGTGAGGTGCTCAACACCCAGCAGATTCTTTTTCTCTTTGCGTCCTTTGCGTGAAACGAATTTCTTTCACGCAAAGGACGCCAGGTTCGCAAAGTGTTTATCCCCTTTTATTTTCCAAAGGGACTGCTATTCTCTTGGGTATGGAAATCAAACCGAGTGAAGCTTTGCCGGAAAAGAGGATGTCTGACCTGGAGATCGGAAAAAGGTCTACGTTCTCCAAGACAATTACCGAGAGCGACGTATACCTCTTTGCCGGTCTAACGGCTGACTTTAATCCCATCCACGTGGATCGAGAGTACGCAAAGACAACTCAATTCGGGGAACGAATCGCTCACGGTTTCCTGGTCGCTGCTCTCGTTCAGCCCTGCATGTCCGATCTGACCACTCCAGGTGGAGTCTCGCTAAACTACAACTTCTCGATGAAAGAGCCCGTCTTTCTAGGCGATACGATCACAGCGAGTGCTGAAGTTGTGGAAAAGCGCGAGGATAAGCCGATCGTGACACTTCAAATCCGCTGTCAAAAACAGGACGGGAGTGTCTGTATCGACGGAACCGCCCTCATCTACATGATCTCGGAGAAGAGAACCCGATAGCGCTTCATGCTATTTGACCTGGGTTCATGGACGCAAACCACAAAGTCACCAAGCACACTAAGGCAGCAACAATAGACCCAGCGTTTCTTAGTGCTCTTGGTGTCTTGGTGGTAACTCCAGCAGCTTGGAGTTCTCGGCATCTTGAGTCCTGGCACTTCAGCTTTTCCGACTCAGTGAGTCCTTAGCTCTCAGCGTTGCGATCACATCAGCCTCCAGCGGAGAAGCGCCGGCGCACATGCCGTGCGATCGCTCAGAGATTGTAGATCTACTGAACGCAAGGACATGCGGGTCGATTCGCGCAAGCTTCTGCCAGGCCTCTTCCAGGAAACCACCCAGTTTTTCCTGTTCAACCACCCAGTTTACGAGCCCAATCCTGAGAGCCTCCCTGGCGTCAATCGATTCCCCCAGAAAAACCAGTCGCTTGGCATTGCTCTCTCCTATCAAGCGTCCCAGTCGCGTCAGGCCTCCCCAGCCAGGTGGCCAACCATGCTGGATCTCGGGACAGGAAAAACTGGCGGGCGGGGTGGCAACCCTGAGGTCACAAGCCAGAGCCAACTCCAATCCGCCACCGTAAGCGTAGCCATCCACAACGGCCATTGAAAGTGCCGGGAGCGACTCGATTCGGTTAAAGATCTTCTGCCCCATCCGAATCCAGCGGGCGGTTTCCTCAGCGTTTAGAGCACTCCACTCCTTTAAATCGCCTCCAGTGGAAAACGCGCGGTCACCCGCCCCCCGGATGACAAGAAAGCGCAAGGCAGCTGTTTCTTCGGCAAACGCAATTGCCCTGTCCAGTTCCTTCATCATCTCCCAGTTGATGCAGTTGAGCTTATCTGGCCGGTTGAGGGTCAGTGTCAGCGTATGATCACGGCGATCTTGCAGGACTGTCGGCTCCATGGAGGTTACCTCGATTCAGCTTGATTGCATGTGGCTTCTGAGGTTAAGAGAAAGGTCCGAGAAACATCGGGAGTCCATGGTCTTCATTCCACTCGATATTTCAGGAACGAAATCCATCATTCCCAAGACATCCCGTTCCAGATCGACCCCTGGAGCGATCTCTGTCAGCCGGATCCCATCAGGTGTGAGCTCAAAGACGGCTCGCTCTGTGACGTAAAGAACTTCCTGTCTTTTCTTCAACGCATAAGGTCCACTGGACGTCACCTGCTGGACCTGATCCACGAACTTTCTCTTCTTCCCAGGTTCAGTCACCTCGAGTCTGCCGCCTTTGACCTGCGACTGGGATTTGACCGCGAACGAGCCGCAATAAACGACACGGCGTGCGTGCTGGGAAATGTCGATGAAGCCGCCGCAACCGGTGATCTGAGAGCCAAAACGGCTGGCGTTGACATTACCCTGCCGGTCAATCTGTGCAAAGCCGAGAAATGCGATGTCCAGCCCCCCTCCGTGAAAGAAGTCGAACTGGTAGGAGTCATCCACAATTGCCAACGGCTGAAACATGGCACCGAAATTCAGGCCCGTCGTGGGGATTCCACCGATGGCTCCCTGTTCGATCAGGAAGACAAGTTGATCGGTAATCCCTTCCTGCCGGGCGACGATTGGCACTCCGTCGGCCATACCGTATCCGACATTGACGAAGTCCCCTCGGCGCAGTTCCTCAGAGGCACGTTTAGCTACACCTCGGGGAATCTGGCCCAGTTCGAGGTCTCCCGGATCATACGGTTCATCTCGGCGGATGAGGGCAGGTTCGGATGGACTCAAGAAAGTCATCCCTTGATCCGGCTCAACAACCACTGCATCTATCAGCACAGCAGGTACCTTCACATCGACGGGAGCGGTATGCTCGGTCGCACGAACCTGCTTGACCTGGGCAATGACCGTGCCCTGGTTTCTTTTGGCCGCCTGAGCGATCGACAGCATCGAGAAGGTCCCGACCTCATTCTCCATTGAGAGATTCCCCTCTTTGTCAATCGAACTCCCCCGAATCAGAGCAATGTCTATGTCGGGAGTTGGGTAGAAGAGGAACTCTCTGCCCTCGATCTCGATCACCTTGACGAGATCCTCTCTGGCCGAGGAGTTAAGTTTGCCCCCTTCGAGGCGGGGGTCCACGAAGGTGTGAAGTCCGGTTTCTGTGATTACTCCGGGCACCCCCGAAGCAGCGGCACGCGTAAGATGGCTGAGTACTCCCTGGGGGAAGTTGTAGGCCTCGATCTCGTCATTCTTGGCCAACTCTACCATCTTGAGCGAATTCCCCCAGAACCCTCCTACTGCCCGGCGAATAAGTCCCTTGTGGGCTAGATGGCTGAGACCACGCTCCCCCGCATCTCCGATTCCGCAGGCGTGAAGAATCGTGAGATTCCGCGGAGTGTGGCTCGCAGTAAACCGTTCTCCGAGAGCCTGCAGCAGCCTATCCGGGACGGCGTGCCCAGCCCCACCGCCACCGATACACACGGTTACATTGTCAGGGACCAGGCCAACTGCTTCCGCGGGTGACAGGATCTGGACTCTCATTGCACCTCCTTTCCTCCATCCGGTCTTAATGAGACAGGCGGTCGATGCACATCGGCCGCAAGCTCTCTCTTACCCAGCTTGAGGGTATTGAGGCTCAAGGGAGGAGTCAAGAGAGTTTTCGTTTCCTCTCAACAGGCGACGGCAACTTTACTCTTTAAAACGGAGCCTATCGCGTTGTGGGGAGAATAGCTCGGAAGGAGCGGCATGGGTAAGCTCAGGGCGGCATCCGCCTGCGCTCTCCGAGCTACGGCGCGACACGTCCGGCATCCTCCTTCGCTCTGCGAGCTATGGAGGACAGCCTGGTATCTAGTATCTATCATTCTTTGTCGTGAACCTAATCGGGAACTTTGTCGAAATCCCCCTGTGGTCGAATCGACAAGGTTCACGACAAGGCTCGCGACAAAGGGATCCAATCCGACATCTGAGATTTGCGATTGTCGATTTGGTGCAGGCCCATTTGACATTTGTAACTTGTCATTTGTCACTTGTCATTGGTCCCGGGTACTTCAACGGACTCGGAAATCTCTACAGCGCGAATGCCTCAAACGAGTTTCCGGTTTCCCAACCGTCGTTTTTCTGATAAAACGGGGACGAACCACAGGAAGGAGAAAAACAACAATGAGCATGTCAAGAAGAGATTTTCTAGGATCGTCAGCGGCGGCTATGTTCACCGCCGGCACGGCAGCCCGGAGCAGGGTTTGGGGTGCCAACGACCGGATTGGAGCCTGTGTGATCGGCTTTCATGGCCAGGGTCGGAGTCACATTCGGAACATCCTGAAGGAGGACGGCGTCGAGATCGTGGCGCTCTGCGATGTGGACTCGCAGGTCCTGGAAAGAGGCGTTCAAATGGTTAAGGAGTCCCAAGGGAAGGCTCCAAAAACCTATCGCGATCTCCGTGAGGTGATGGCAGATGATTCGATACAGGCTATTTCAACAGCCACTCCGAACCATTGGCACGCCCTGATCACTGTATGGGCTTGCCAGGCAGGCAAGGATGTGTACGTCGAGAAACCGATGTCACACAGTGCCTTCGAAAGCCGTCAATGTGTTGCGGCGGCGAAGAAGTACGGCCGCATCGTCTTGCACGGAACTCAATCACGCTCAAATCCTGAATTCATCCGGGACATGAGACTGATCCGGGAAGGATTCATCGGAAAAGTCGTCCACTCTCGGGGAGTCGTCTACAAGAACGGCAATAGGAATCCGATTGGCCACGGCGCACCCGGGCCGGCTCCTGCCAATTTGGATTGGACACTTTGGCAAGGCCCTGCCAGGGAGAAGCCATTCCTGACCAACAAGGATCGAGATAAGCCGGGCCTTTACGTCCATTACGATTGGCACTGGTTTTGGGAATATGGAAACGGTGAGATCGGCAACCAGGGCGTCCACCAGATGGACATCGCCTGTTGGGCCCACAACCGGGGCAAACCTGTTAAGGTGACCAGCACCGGAGGTCGCTTCGCCTGGGATGATGACGGAGAAACACCCAACACACAGGCCACCCAGTTCACTTATAAGGACGGCTCACTCCTGACTTTTGAAGTGCGCAATCTCGGTTCTTTCTGGGAAGGCGGAGAGGAAGCCGGAGCAAGCACCAATAGCGTTTTTGGCGAAACCGGCTACTACGTCGCCCAACGGGGATTCTTCGATTACAAAAACAA
Organism: Acidobacteriota bacterium; assembly: GCA_030614585.1. Classification (GTDB taxonomy): domain Bacteria; phylum Acidobacteriota; class UBA6911; order RPQK01; family JAPXNP01; genus JAUWTT01. The sequence continues at coordinate 2,750 of JAUWTT010000164.1, read as the reverse complement.
GCCCGTTGAGGTTAACGAGGAACTACCGGAGGAACAGTCTCACTTTCAGAACTTCTTCTCAGCGGTGCGTTCCCGGAAGCCGGAACAGCTGCCAGTTACAGTGGAAGACGCACATGTTGCATGCATCCATTGTCAAATCGGCAATGTTGCGTATCGAATCGGACACACATTGGACTTCGATCCTTCGACCGAGCGCTTCCTGAATTCCGAAGAAGCGAATGCAATGATGAAGCGTGATTACCGGAAGGGGTTTGAGGTTCCGAAGATTTAGCTGCCGAGATTCGAACCACCAAGGGCACCAAGTCGATTTTTGGTTACCGGTAATCTTCGCCGTTCAGGCTGCGAACAACTGACCGCTGCCAGACTTCGAGGGAGCGAATCATGCTTTCGGTCCGCTCCCGCTCACTCTCTTTGAGGTCAATCTCTTCTACCGGATCTTCAGCCAGGTTATAGAGCTCAAAGCTGACTTGCCGGCCGGTCTTGTCGGCGATGCGGTGAAGTTTCCAGTCTCCATCGATCCACGCAGAATGCCCTGGAAGTGAGTCGTCGGGGTACTGTTCCAAGATCTCGCCTGCGTCCAGCCGCAACTTCCACTTATCCTCCGGTTCATGCCCGGCAGTCTGCGCAGCGAGCAACTCAGACATCCACTCGCTGCTTGGAGTTCGGATCCCAGGTTCGGGGTATTCCCAAAAACCCATCGGCTTGGGGCGGGACTCCATCCCGATCTCAAGAAGTGGTACCAGACTGATCCCGTCAAGCACTCTCTCATCGTCAATCGGAATTCCCGCGACTTCGAGAAGGGTTGGAAAGATATCCGATGTGTTGATACGTAAGGATGTGGTCCTGTGCGAAGGGATCCGCTCCGGCCACTCTAGAACGGCGGGAACTAGAAGCCCTCCTTCATAAACCTCCCCTTTGTGGCCCCGATGACCTCCACTGGAACCCACAGACTTCAAGGCCCCGTTGTCACTGCAGTACCAGAACAACGTGTTGTTCTGAATCCCCAGTTCGTGCAGCCTGCTGCGGAGTTTTCCGATGGCCCTGTCCATGGCTGTGATCTCACCATAGAAATGCTGTAAGGCCTCCTCCTGATCTGCGTATGGAATGCGATCCTGATCGAACGCTTCATGAGGGCTATGTGGCGAACCAAACCAGACCACAGCGAAGAAGGTGGTGCCTTCGGAAACACTACGGTTTATGAACTCGAGAGCGGCATCAACCGTTACTAACGAGCTTTCGCCCTCGGTCTGAACAGCCTTCCCTCGAGCACTCATGATGGCGTCATTGTCGTAAAAATTTGGAGCCGAGAACCATTCGTCGAACCCGCTCATCCCCGGATTTACAGGACTCCCCTTTCGTACCGAGCCGAGATGCCACTTGCCAAAATGGCCTGTCGCATAGCCAGCCGTCTTGAGTGCTTCGGCAATCGTGGTTTCCTGAGGCCGCAGAGTATGGCCCCAACTGAAGCAACCGAACCTGTTCGGATGTCGCCCTGTCATGACGCTTCCGCGAGTAGGGGAGCAGACCGGCGCAGCCGCGTAGAAACGATCGAAGCGGAGGCCCGACGCGGCCATCTCGTCGAGGTGAGGCGTCTCTAAAACCGGGTGCCCGTTGTAGGCAACGTCTCCCCAGCCCTGATCATCCGCCATGACCAGGACGATATTCGGCAGGCTGCGGCTGGGTTCGCTTCCCGCACAACCTGCAAGTAGAAGACAGAGCGCGGCAAACTGCCCAACTCGCCCAAAGAGATAATTTTTTCGCGCCAAAACATACATTTGTGGCCGATTCTATTCAGGCTCTGGTAACGGTGCAAGCCTGTTCCGTTCCGCAGGCCTAAGGAAAATCTAGATCATCCAAGCTAGAATGGTGAACTTGGAAGGGCGCTTTCGGCAAAGGCCAGGCGTCAAACACAAGAACTCTGGAGCCCTAAAGTGAGCAGGATGTCTTTTTGTTTAGAACTGACAAGGTCTGTAGCTGTCCTCCTGATCGTCGGAGTGCAGGTATTCTTGACCGCCCTTGGGGCGCCACCTGCCGGGGGACCGTGGACCCGGCACACCATTGATGACTCGTCGAGCGGAGCGGACGGCGTGAGAGTGGCCGATGTCAATTCGGACGGCCTGCCGGATCTGGTAACGGGCTGGGAGGAAGGTGGCGTAACCAGGGTTTACGTCAATCCTGGAATTGGAAACGTAACACAAAACTGGCCGTCCGTTACGATCGGACGAACTCCTGCGGTCGAGGACGCAGTTTTTGTGGACTTGGATAGTGACGGGTATATGGACGTTGTCAGCAGCTGTGAAGGAGCCACGCGAACCGTGTTCGTTCACTGGGCCCCACGAGATCAACGCCTTTATCTGGATCCTGATTCCTGGATCACCGAGCCAATCCCGGCCACGGTGGGCAGAACCCAGTGGATGTTCGCCTTGCCGATGGATGTGGACGGTGCCTACGGATTGGATCTTGTACTCGGTTCGAAAGGGGAAGGAGCTGTTATCGGCTGGCTGGAGTCACCTGTGAACCCGCGAAGACTGGAGGATTGGCGGTTCCGCAAGCTTTACGATGCCGGCTGGATCATGTCGCTGATCGAGGCTGATATGGACGGTGATGGTAACCCCGACATAGTTGCCTCGGACAGAAAAGGGGCCGCCTCAGGAGTTCTCTGGTTGGAGCACCCGGGTTCCGATGAGGTCGTAGAGAACTGGACTGAACACCGCATCGGCGCCAGCGGGGTTGAAGTGATGTTTCTGGAT
>JAUWTT010000068.1 GCA_030614585.1 Acidobacteriota bacterium | reverse complement strand
CTCACTTCCACCATTTCGCCACCGACATCGAGGGGAAGCGGTTGATATCCGACGCCCAGCCCTTCAGCAAAGGGGGCCGGATCTTCATCGCCGAGCTAGGCCGGCCCGGCAAGGATCCGCTCCGAGACTTCAAGTATCTGCTGAACCCCCAGTCGTCTTGCGTGAAGACCGCCCACATCCATCCGTTTCTCTCGCCGGACGGATCGATCGGGCTGTTTAATTCCGACGAGTCGGGCATCCTGCAGGCTTACATGGTGCGGGGGATCTGAAGGGCCTGAGGCCGCCACCTTCTATCACCTCCTCTGCCGGGTCGCTGGAGATCCCCGGTATTTCCCTTTCCGCAAACGCGCCGTCGCCCAAAAGTTTCTCTCCCTGTTCGAGTTTTACCTGCAACTCCACAGCCTTTCTGGCGGACAAAAGACAGTCTTCGACTACGACTGAGGGTTGGAAACGACACCTCTCGGGTTATTTGAACTTAGCCCGGCCATCATCCAACAGCTCAAGAGAGAACTAGCCTGTCCCTTTTTGGTATGGTATATTGGCGTATCTTATTTCATTTTCAGTAAAGAGGCCACTGGTGCCATACTGCTGTCTGATCCGCAACTACTGAAGTTCCTGAAACTTCAGGCAACGGAGGTCAGTTTCATGCCTAGAAGTGTAGTCAGTTGGGGCTTTGTCCCCATTCTTCTGTTGTCTCTATTGGCATCGCCAGGATCCGGGTTTGGCGCCCAGGACGGCGACGCCCAGGTTAAGAGTGTCAAACCGGGTATTAACGACCAATGGGTAAGCACAGACATTGATCCGTTGATCGATATTCTTGAGGCGGAGAGTCGAGAGATATACCGAGAACGCAGTAACCTCGCGGCATTAGTAGGCCCACCGCCCGGCGCGATCATAGCTGATGTGGGGGCAGGATCGGGATTCATGGCCGAGGAGTTTGCAACCCTGGTTGGTGACGAGGGGATCGTCTATGCCGTCGACATCAACCCGGTCATGTTAGATGATGTTCTGCGAAAGGCCAATGCCAAAGGTATTACCAACATTCGCAAGGTGCTCAGCCCTGAGGACTCAGTAAATCTAGCACCAAAGTCGGTGGATATTGTTTTCCTGTGCGATACCTACCATCATTTCGAATACCCCACCCCCACAATGAAGTCAATCTACCCAGCTCTGAGGTCTGGTGGGCAACTCGTTCTGGTCGATTTCAATAGGATTCCGGGGCAATCCGAACCCTGGTTGCTGGAACATGTGCGAGCCGGAGAGGAAGTGTTTAAGGAAGAAATCCTCCAGGCGGGCTTTGAACTGACAAACAGCCACTATCCACCTTACTTGACTGAAAACTATGTCCTGCGCTTTCGGAAACCTCCGGCATCGCACTAGACGTAGGGTTCAGCGGCCCTCTTAGAGACCATCGTAAGACAAGCATCCTTGCTTGTCACCAGAAGGCTCACAACAACCAGGGATGGTTGTCCTACTGTTGAGCCCGAAGTTCGTGAAGCTGGAAACCGAACAGCCTAAGGCGAGAATCAACCTGCCCCTTTCCCTCCAAGAAACACCATCAAGAAAAGCGGGGAGTTTTTCGCTTCTGTATTAAAATAGAGAAGCCGCGCCGTATTACGTGGTGCGACTCAAAAGACGATCGAGACAGGTGGCGTCATGACTCGGCATTTTAAAATCAGTGTTTATCTGTTTCTTCTTTTTTCCGGTTTACTCGGCAATTCTCTGTTAGCCAAGGATGCGGCGGTCTTAACGGCTCCGAAACGTCTTTTCGCCGGCAGTGAGTCTTCGTTCACAATCACCACATTTGACTCGATAACCCGGGAATCGGTTAACCGAAACGTTCTCGTGCAATTGCTCAACTCAGAAGACGTTGTGGTTTCTAAGCTGTTTTCCGGGGCAACGGGTCCTGAGGGACGCGTGACAACCAGGTTTTCGATTCCTTCAGACCTGGCGGGGACCTTTAGAATTATCGCTTCGGTTCAAGGATTGGAAGAATCTCTCCAATTGACCGCCGAAGTGGACCGCTCACCTGCACTACTGATTGAAACTGACAAACCGATTTATAAACCGGGTCAAACCATGATGGGGCGAGTGGTTCTCTTGAATGCCGCACTTCAGCCTCAATCCGGCGAGGTTGAAATTGCATTTCATGATGCGAAGGGTATTCGAGTCGGCAAATTTCAGAGCGAGGCCGATGAGTACGGTATTGCCGCATTCCAACTTCCTCTCGCCAGTGAATTGAATCATGGCACCTGGAAGATTCGAGCTGAAAGCGGAGGTTCCCGCAGTGTGAGGGATATTCGAGTCGAACCTTACACACTTCCACGTTTTGAACTCATTACCTCTTTTCCAAAAAGCTGGGCATTGGTTGACGAAACGATCTCCGGAACGATCGAGGCCACCTATTTTTTTGGAAAACCCGTCTCAGGTACTGTGCAGATCTCTGCCAAGCGCTGGATTGGAGTGTGGGAAGAATATTCAACGGTTGAAGAAGATCTGACGGAAGGAAGCCTCGTCTTCTCATTGCCCGCCGTCGGCTATGTGGCAGGGACGCTCGATGAGAAGGGCCAAGGGACAGTCCTGCTGGAAATCGAGGTAACCGATTCAGTTGGAAACACTCAGAAGATCACAGAAACACTGACGATATCATCAGCTCCTGCTGTACTGTCGCTGATTCCGACCACCGAATCTCTCAAACCTGGAATGCCTGCGACCGTTTTCCTGCAATCAACCCAGCCAGACGGAGTCCCCATTGATTTGAATGCTGCTGTAGAAATCCGATATCTGACATCGGATCAAACCACGATCTCGACAGAAGACCGAACCCTCGAAACCTCCGGTGGAATCGCAGTATTCGATTTCACGGCACCGGAACGGACTCAATACGTCGAGATTCAAGCCGAAGCCGAATATGGCGGCTATTCAGCGACGACCGGCAGACGGATTGGTGGAGCTTACTCCCCCTCCGGATCCTTCATTTCGCTGGTTCGACTGGGAGAAGACTCTCTGACAGTCGGACAAGTCGCCCGGTTTTCGGTCCAGTCATCGACATCGGGAACGGTTTACTACGAAGTCTATGCCGGGGGACGGACCATTCTGTCCGATGCGACCGAATCTGACTCATTCGACTTTACCGTAACCCAGGAAATGGTTCCAAAGGCAAATGTTGTTGCCTATATGATCAGCCCTTTCAGCGAAGTCGCTGCGGATCGTATCTCCATTCCAATTGCTCTACCGATTACTCTAACGATCGGTGCCGACTTCAACCTCGCTCAAGTTAGACCCGGAGATCCGGTTGAAGTCGAGATTGACACCGGAAACGGTCGCAAGACAATGCTGGGTGTTTCGATTGTCGATGAATCCGTGCTGGCACTGGGCAATGGACGATTACACCTGGCCGAGGTTTTTGACGAACTGGAGGAACGTTTCCTGGAACCGCAAATTGAAATCCATGATGGAGGAGGCGGTCCTGAACCCGGACCATTCTTCCCTGGTTTCATGCCGCCGGTTAGCACTACCGGCTCAAAAGATGTTTTCAATGAGGCCGGACTCGGTATTGTAGCCAGTCCGGGCATCAATATCCCCCAAGGTTCAGGTGTATTCGATGACGGTCCGGTGGCTGTCAGTCCGGCCGAAGGTGGAGGAAAAGCAGATCAAACCGCTCCTGACGTGCCTCGCGTTCGAGAGTTCTTCCCCGAGACCTGGGTCTGGAAACCGATGCTTCTCACTGATGATGAAGGAAAGGCCCGGCTCACACTCACCGCCCCGGACTCGATCACGGGATGGAAACTTGCTGTTGTCAGTACGTGTCCAAAAGATTCCTCCAACCAGCCCGGAATCGGGTTCGGTGAAGGAGAATTAACGGTTTTTCAGGATTTCTTTGTTGAACCGGCAATCCCCTATTCCGTAATTCGGGGGGAAGAATTCTCACTTCGCGTCGATGTGTTCAACTATCTCGATGAGGATCAGGTCGTCGAACTGAGCCTCGCTGATACTGAAGGCATTGAGTTTACCGACACAAAAAGCCTTTCCCTCACCGTCCCCGCTAATTCCGCATTGCCTGCCAGTTTCAGTGTGAATCCAGTGGAACTGGGAGAATTCCCAGTGACCATAACTGCCATTGGCAGTTCATTAAGTGATGCGGTTAAACGTCCAATCACGGTAGTCCCGGAAGGATTGCCGGCCGAACAGATCCTGAATGACGTCATCGAACCGGGTCAGGTTCATCAACTGAATCTACAACCTCCACCCATGATGGTTAAAGACTCGGCAAGAACTTTCCTGTTTATTAGTCCCAGCCCGGTTGCCCAGTCGATGAATGGTATCTCCGACCTGCTTGGAATGCCGTACGGCTGTGGCGAGCAGAATATGATCTTCCTGGCTCCGGATATTGAAATCCTAAAATATCTCCGTGAGCTTGGAGAACTGGCTCCGGAGGTTCGGGCAAAAGCCGAGAACTTCATTAATGTGGGATACCAGCGGCAGTTGACCTTTCAGAGCGATGATGGCGGATTTGCTGCATTCGGCGGAGAGCAGGGTAGTCTTTGGTTGACGGCTTTTGTGTTGTCCACCTTTGCTAATGCTCGAGAAGTTCGTGATATCGATGAATCGGTTCTGACCGCATCGGCTGAGATGCTGGTATCGAGACAGAAAACGGCTGGATACTTCGAAACCGATGATTTCCTGATCCACAAAGAAATTGATGGTGGATTGGAAAACCTTTATGCAATGACGGCCTATGTAGCCAAGGCACTGGCCGACCACGGATCCGACGACTACTCCGATGAACTTCAGAAGGCTGCCGGCTACCTGGCAACCCGGACGACTGATGTCTGGGAAGATGCCTATTCACTTGCTATCGCGGCAGTTGCTCTACAAAAGATCGAGGGTTACAACGATCTGGCGGAAAATCTGCTGGACCGGCTCATGGAGCTGGCCATTTCTGAGGGCACAGGAATTCATTGGGAACCCTACCCGGTAGAGACCACCGGATATGCCGCGTCTGCACTCTTGTCCTCTGGTGAGACCGGCCGCCCTGAATCGCAAGCGGCAATCGACTGGTTGTCTACCCAACGCAACTCATTGGGCGGATATGGCAGTTCCACTCAAGATACGGTGGTTGCCCTACACGCTCTCTTCCAGGCCGCCAAAAACGCCAATCGCGACCTGGATGTGGATCTTAGCCTCTGGGGCGGATCTGAACTGTTGTATGCAGTCCATCTGGACCAGACCAAATATGATGTTCTGCAGCAATTCGAAGTACCGAAGGATCGAACCGCTTTCGAACTCCGTTCTGTCGGTGTTGGGACCGTAGCCTACCAGTGGGTTGAGCGTTTCAACCTTCCGGGCGAATTTCTGCCTCCGTCAAAGAACCTGATTTTCGAGGTGGAGTACTCCACAGATCATGTCGAGATCGATGACATCGTCGATGTTCGAGCGGTGATTCGCTACTCTGGATTCAAAGAAAAAACCGGGATGGTGATCCTTGATATTGGCGTTCCTACCGGTTTTGAACCCGTTCAGACCAGTCTGGATAAGTTACAGGAATCTGAGACCGTTTCGCGAGTCGAAGTTGCCGGAAGAAAAATCATCCTCTATATAGACGAACTGATCAGCGGTGAGGAATATGTCCTCGAGCTTCAAATCCGAGCCACGATGCCGGTCAGTGGAAAGTCGACCATCTCCAAGGCATACGAGTACTATGACCCTGATGTCGTCGCCTATGACCAACAGTCCGGTGTAAAGGTACTGGGTCCACCTCCGACTCTGCAGTCTGTCTCAACCGAAACGGCTATTCCCGGACACGAAATCGTGTTAACCGGCAGTGGATTCAGCCAGGGACCTGTTTCGGTCTTCTTCAATGGCATCGAGGTGACTGGAGTTCGAGTTCTCAATGACGGAACTCTGGTCGTCCTGGTTCCCCGCCTGCCTTCCGGTGAGGTCACAATACGCATAGTTACCGCAGCCGGTTCGGTTACTTACTCCGGTTCCGGAGATTTTGTGATCGGTCCGACAACTTTCTATATTCCCCTGAATAAGCAAGGCTACACCGGATTGTCCTTGATCAATTACTCCGACCAGGCCGCCGGCCTGCAGGTTCAGACTCTGGGAAGCTCTGAATCTCAAGGTGCTAAAGTGATTACTTCCCCGATCCTTCTTTCACCAGGTGAACAACTGCTTCGGCTTACCGAAGAAGTATTCGAAGAAAGTCTGCTGGACGAATCATCGTGGCTGGTTATCTCATCCGATAATCCAAGTGTCGCCGGGTGTTTTCAACATGGGAACAATACTCAACTGGACGGGTCTTCCCGTCTTATTGAACCCCTGTCTGAGTTTGTCTTCTCCCGCGTGCATTCAGGAAGTCAATCCTTCAACGGAATGCAGGCTTCGACATTTATCAGTATCGGAAATCCGAATTCTGAACCGGTCAATGTGACTGCAACGCTGTATCGAACAGACGAGAATAGACAATCCCTGCAAAAGTTAATATCCATTCCCGGTAGCCGTTCGATTGAAGCTTCGATCGAGGAATGGTTTGGTATCGAGGTCAGAGAAGGGTATTTGCGGATCGTGGTGGAAAACAGACGGAAAGTTGTCGCCACCTTGAGAATATCGATCAATAATCAAACACTCCTCGGGATTCCACTTATTCAAAAAGGACCCGGCAATGCAGGTTCACTGCCGCTTGTCTTGGAGGACTCAGTCTTCACAACGCGCCTCAGAATGCTGAATCCGGAATCCAAGACTCACACTATCCAGTTGAAATTCAGTCCCACTGTCTCCTCCAAAGATCCTATTCAAAAGTCATTCCGACTGGGTCCGGGTGAAGTGCTGGAGGAATCGCTGAATGACCTTTTGAATGCCGCGGTCGGAACTCGCCTCGGAGGTTCGCTCAAATTGATTTCATCTGGTGATACGATCTATGTTGAAACTCTCTGGACGAACCGAACTGGGACCGGTTTCGGAACTGCTTCTGGAGCGATTCGCTCCAGTTCGAAAAAGACTTTGCTACCCTACCTGATTAAGTCTGCGGAGTTCTTCACAGGACTCGCTTTTTTCAATCCCCTTTCGGAATCAACAGAAGTCAGCATAAAACTGTATTCCTCCGATGGAGTACTGTCGGGGAGTGCTGAATTTGACCTGGATGCAGGGGAGGCTGTTTCACGCCTGTTTCGAGAGCTTTTCCCCAATTTACCCGATGTGGCTATGGGTTATGCCGTTGTAGAGTCTGCAGGACCGATTGTGACTCAGGAACTGGTTGGAGATATGGAGTTGAATTATCTTTCCTCGATTTCTCCCAATCCGTTGGAATAGCGGTAGCGGGACTGGGGTTAAACCTAGGGAACTTGTGGGAATCTGCTGTGCGCCTTTACGTCTTTGAGTGAGGATTTGTCTCCTCACACTATTGCAGTTTACTCACTGCATTGAGTAATATTACTCATCGTAATGAGTAAAGTTAGCTTGCCCATTTTCACACGGGATATGGCCGGTCCTTTAAGAGATCGGCTCCGTGAGCCCCGACGACTCCTTCATGTCGTTGCCGGTCCGCGACAGGTTGGAAAAACCACACTCGTGCGGCAGGTCCTTGCCAGTATCAAGCGTCCACACCGCTTCGTCTCAGCTGACGAACCTACTCTTCGTGATACCACATGGCTCACCACGCAGTGGGTTGCCGCTCGATTACTTGCTCGCGAGGCTGAAGCGAAAGGGGCGATTCTGGCGGTCGACGAAGTTCAGAAGGTTTCAGGCTGGTCCGAAACTGTCAAACGGCTGTGGGACGAGGATACAGCCTCGGGCGTGGAGCTTCGGGTAGTATTGTTGGGTTCGGCGCCACTATTGCTGCAGGATGGTCTCACAGAAAGTCTTACAGGTCGCTTCGAGCAACTGCGGTTGCCCCACTGGACTTTCAAAGAAATGCAATCAGCGTTCGGTTTCTCCATCAACCAGTACCTCTTTTTCGGTGGCTATCCCGGCGCAGCTCCGCTCGTTGATGAGTCTACCCGCTGGCGACGATACGTTCTTGACGCCTTGATTGAGACCACTATTTCACGTGACGTTTTACTGATGACTCGAGTCGACAAGCCCGCACTTTTGCGCCGACTTTTCGAACTGGGGTGCCGTTACTCCGGTCAGATTCTCTCTTTCAACAAGATGCTCGGCCAACTCCAAGACGCAGGTAATACAACAACGCTTGCTCATTATCTGGACCTGCTATCCGGTGTCGGCATGGTGACTGGAATTCCCAAGTACGCAGGCGAGGTGGTGCGGCAGCGAGCCTCCAGTCCCAAGCTCCAAGTCCTGAACACGGCTTTGGTCACGGCACAGTCCGGCCTCACACCCAACGAAGCTACCTCAAACCCCGAATTCTGGGGCCGGCTTACCGAATCGGCCATCGGCGCGCATTTGGCGAACGCAGCAGCCCTGGGAGAGTTTGAGTTGTTTTATTGGCGAGAAAGGAGCCGGGAAGTTGATTTCGTGTTACGAGCTGGGCAGCGGCTTCTGGCACTTGAGGTGAAGAGTTCGCGTGCGCCAACTGTGCTTCCGGGACTGAAGGCGTTCTGCGAGACTTTCCATCCGCAGCGGACGTTGCTTGTCGGCAGTGTTGGAATCTCCGTGGAGGGGTTCCTGTCACGTCCGGTCGGGGATTGGTTGAGTTAGGGAGTAGGGAGAAGTAGGGGATAGTCTTTTCTCCGATACTCCCTGCCCGCTAATGATGATCCGTTTTGGTACTGCGAACCGGTCTGGGAAGGGAGGATACCGGGTTCCTTTTATCATTCGAGGGTCGGCCGTAGTTGAGCCGGGCCGAATCAGTGATGAAACGGTGAGCCAGATCGATCTGATAGCGAATTAAGAGGAGTATTGCTTCTGGTTCACACCTGTCCCTCGCCAGGAAGACCGTGTCAGCCTAAATACAGGAGATTGAGAGGGGAACGCTTTTGGCTTGTCCCGGGATTTGGAAACAATTATTGCCCCATTGAGAACCAGCCTGTCCCTTTCTCCAGACTTGGCGGGTATGGACCCGAAGGCCCATGTCGCCTTCAATGGGGACACCAGCAGGCGGTTCCACCGAAGGCTGAAAGTCGGTAACCAGGCCCCCATAGAACCAAAATCGAATCTTTGACGGGTCGCCCTGGATCTCGATGATGCCCTGACCCACTCAAGAGATGTATTCCTTGAATAGTCTAAGCTCTATTTAGAATTTTCATGGTAAAATTGAGTAATGGTTCTCCGTCCGGAGTTCCTAAAACGAATCCGATTGATCCTTAAGAGTCAACCCATCGACTTTGGATCGTCTACCCGGGAACAGAACGATACGATCTCGATGAAAAAACATCGGTGATTCCTCTTCAGCATTTTTCGCTTGCGCTTATTGCTTGAGACAGAGAATCAATAAAGAGAGCACGCGTGATTGTCATATTCCAATCCCACTCAGTCCCTGTTTCAGCCCATAGAACGCACGTAAACGAGTGCTTCCATTATGGTTATCGTCGTTCAATCCCGTTCTTGACGGATAGAAAGAAAGCTACTTCAATCCACAGGTACCGGTTTTACCCTCCAAATCTCTTCGCAATACTGGCGCATGGAGCGGTCTGATGAGAAGAATCCGCAGCGGGCCGCATTAAGGATGGATTTGCGGGTCCACCCATCCTGATCGCGATAGGCCTCTGCCGCCTGTTCCTGCGCCTCCAGATAGGAGGCATAGTCCACCATTAACAGGTATTCATCATGCCTCAGCAAGGTATCGACAATTGGTTTGAAAATTTCGGTATCACCGCCAGAGAATTGGCCGGCGGCGATGCTGTCGATAACGCCTTTCAATTCAGGATTGCTGTGATAGTTACCCATCGGATCGTGGCCGCGTTCCTTCAGCTCGAAGACCTCATCGGCACTCAAGCCGAAGAGGAAGAAATTATCTTCGCCGACCCGCTCGCGGATTTCGACGTTGGCCCCGTCCAGGGTGCCGACGGTGACCGCCCCGTTGAGGGCAAACTTCATATTGCCGGTGCCGGAGGCCTCTTTTCCGGCCATGGAAATCTGTTCGGAGATGTCGGCGGCCGGATACACTTTTTCGGCCAGCGAGACGTTGAAGTTCTCCAGAAAGACGACCTTCAGCCGACCTCCCACGTCAGGATCGTGGTTGATCACCTGGGCCACGTTGTTGATCAGCTTAATGATCAATTTGGCCATGTGATAACCGGGCGCAGCCTTGGCGCCGAAGATAAAAGTGCGTGGCACCAAGTCAATTTCCGGATTGTCTTTGATGCGCTGGTACAGGGTAATCATGTGCAGCGCCTGCAGCAGCTGGCGTTTATACTCGTGCAGCCGCTTGACGAGAACATCAAAGATGGAGTCCAGGTCCACTTTGATCCCGTGGTGCTCCTGGATGTAGGCAGCCAGATCCCCTTTGTTCTTCTGCTTTGCCTTGCGCCAGGCCCGGCGGAATTTGGGGTCCTCCAGATGTGCTTCCAGCCCGATTAATTGATCTAGATCGTTCGTCCACTCATCGCCGATCTTCGACGTGATCAGGTCAGACAGGCGAGGGTTCGCCTGCTTGATAAAGCGGCGAGGGGTAACGCCGTTGGTCTTGTTCTGGAACTTCTCGGGCCACATTTCGGCAAAGTCGTACAGAGTGCGCTCGCGTAGCAGCCTGGACTGTAGTTCGGCCACGCCGTTAACGGCAAAGCTGCCGATGGTCGCCAGGTTGGCCATCCGAACCTGCCGCTCGGCTCCCTCTTCGATGATTGACATACTTCGAAGGCGGGCTTGATCGCCTGGATACCGCTCGCTCACTTCCGTCAGGAAACGCTGGTTGATCTCGTAGATAATCTCCAAATGGCGGGGCAGCAGTTTTTCAAACAGGCTGACGGGCCACTTCTCCAACGCTTCGGGCAGCAGGGTGTGGCAGGTGTAAGCGAACGTCTTGCAAGTGATATCCCAGGCCCGATCCCAAGCCAGGTTGTTCTCATCCACCAGGATGCGCATCATTTCGGGGATTGCCACCACCGGGTGGGTGTCGTTGAGCTGGACTACCACTTTTGCGGGGAAATCCTTCCAATCCTGGTTGCGAAGTCTGAAGCGGCGGATGATATCCTGAAGTGAGGCCGCCACGAAGAAGTACTGCTGCTGGAGCCGCAGCTCCCTGCCCTGGGGCATGTTGTCGTTGGGGTAGAGGACCTTGCTGATATTCTCGGAATAGACTTTCTGCTCCACGGCGCGCGCGTAATCGCCCACGTCGAACAGCTCTAAGTCGAAGGCCTCGGTGGCCCGGGCTCGCCAGAGGCGCAGGAGGTTAACGGTGTTTGTCTGATAGCCGGGCACCAGAGTGTGGTACGGCTCGGCCATGACTTTGTGCCGGGGCACCCAGCGGACCCGTTGGTCGCCGTCTTCGT